>DSBZ01000049.1 GCA_011057175.1 Candidatus Acetothermia bacterium | reverse complement strand
GGTGCGGCGACGGGGGTCCGAAGTGCCCCAGTACCCCCACTACTTCGCCTGGGTAGAGGACCCGGGAAGCTCTCTCTCAAACGACGGCCTGAGGAAGGCGATCGCGCAGGCGAAATCGGAGGAGGAAACAAAGGAGCTTGAGCACGTGCTCGAGTGGTCCGAGCGGGTGAACTGGGCCATCAAGGAGATCGTGCGGGGCATCCCCCCGTTCCCCTTCGTGCGGGAGTCCCTGGTGGAGGGGCTTTCCGGGAAAGCGGACGTGGTGGTGGTCTCCCAGACCCCCCTGGAGGCGTTGGAGCGGGAGTGGGCCGAGCACGGGATCGACCGCTACGCGTCCCTCATCTGTGGCCAGGAGATGGGGACGAAAGCCGAGCACATCGCGGCCACCGCCCGCCACTACCCCAAGGACCACGTGCTCATGGTGGGGGATGCCCCCGGGGACCTCAAGGCGGCGCAGGCCAACGGCGTCCTCTTTTACCCCGTCGTCCCGGGGGAGGAGGAGGCCGCCTGGGAGCGCTTCTATCGGGAGGCCCTGGAGAGGTTCTTCGCGGGGAGCTACGCTGGCGAGTACGAGCGGGAGCTGATCGGGCGATTTGAGCGGGCGCTGCCGGAGCGGCCGCCGTGGGAGGTGGAGAGATGAAGGCGAACTTCGGTGTGATTGGCCTCGCGGTGATGGGGCAGAACCTGGCCCTGAACGTAGAGAGCAAGGGCCACCCGGTGGCGGTGTACAACCGCACCGCCGACCGGACCAAGGCATTTGCGGAGCGGACGCAAGGCCGGAAGGTGGTGCCCGCCTATACGCTTCAGGAGTTCGTGGCCACCCTTGACCGGCCGCGGGCGATCCTGGTGATGGTCAAGGCCGGCTCCCCGGTGGATGAGGTGCTCGCCGAGCTTTTCCCTCTACTCGCTCCCGGGGACCTGGTGATGGACGGGGGTAACTCCCATTACGACGACACGGACCGGCGTTTGAAGCTCGCCGAGGAACGGGGCCTCCTGTACCTCGGGGTCGGGATCTCCGGGGGCGAGGCCGGGGCCCTCCATGGCCCGGCGATCATGGCCGGCGGCCACCTGGAGGGCTACGCACGGGTGAAAGGGATCCTGACCAAGATCGCCGCCCAAGGGCCGGAAGGCCCATGCTGCGGGTACTTCGGCCCGGGCTCCGCGGGGCACTACGTGAAAATGGTTCATAACGGAATTGAATACGCGATCATGCAAACCCTGGCCGAGGCCTACGACCTCATGAAGCGCGGGCTCGGGATGTCCCCTCCGGAAATGGCCGACGTGTTCGGGGAGTGGAACCGTGGGGAACTCGGGTCGTACCTTGTCGAGATCACGGAACGGATCCTGCGCCACGCCGACCCCGCGACGGGCGCCCCCCTGGTAGAGCTGATCAAGGATACCGCTCAGCAGAAGGGGACCGGGAAGTGGTCCACGCAGTCGGCGCTGGACATCGGCGCCCCGGCGCCGACCATCGCCGCCGCCGTGTTCGCCCGGATCGTATCCGCGCTGAAGGACGAGCGTGCCCACGCTGAGAAGCTCATCCCCGGGCCCGAGCCGCATCTGGCGGCCGACCGCGCCGGGTTCCTCGCCGATCTCCACCACGCGGTGTACCTGACCGCTGTTTCCGCCTACGCCCAGGGCCTGAGGCAACTCAGGGACGCCTCCCAGGAGTGGGGCTACGGCCTCGATCTCGCCGAGGTGGCCCGGGTGTGGATGGCGGGGTGCATCATCCGTGCGAAACTGCTCGTGCCCATCCGCCGGGCGCTCACGGCGCAGCCGGACCTGCCCATCCTGTTCCTGGCCGAGCCGTTCCGGTCGCGGTGGCGCGACCACCACACCTCCCTCAGGCGGATCGTGGCCGAAGCCCACCGGCACGGGATCCCCACTCCAGCCATGAGCTCGGCCCTCGAGTTCGGGGACGCCTACCGCACCGGGCGGCTGCCGGCCAACTTGATCCAAGCCCAGCGGGACTGGTTCGGCGCCCACACCTACGAGCGGGTGGACAAGCCCGGGACGTTCCACACCGAATGGGGGCCCCCCAGAAGCCGTGATGCTTCTGGGGGCAAGACCCAAGGGGAGGCTGGGTGATGTTCTCCTTCGCCCCCGGTCGCCCCATCGCCGGCCGGGAGTTCCGCGAGAAGCTGGGCGAGGCCCTGGCCGGGTTCAACGTCCGTGCAAAACGCGTGCTCGCGATCATCCCCGACCACACCCGCACCCTGCCCATGCCGGCCGCGTTCGAGACGATCGCCGAGGCCTATGCCCCCCAGGCCCGGACGCTCTCGTTCCTCATCGCCCTGGGGACCCACCCTCCCTTGACCGAAGCCGAGCTCGCCCGCCACCTTGGGCCCCGACTCCACGATTTCCCCGGCGTCCAGATCCTCCAGCATCGGTGGGACGACCCGGCGGCGCTGGCCCAGGTCGGGACCATCGCGCGGGAGGAGATGGCGGAGATCTCCGGGGGCCTCCTGCGGGAGGAGGTGCCGGTACGCGTCAACCGCGCGGTGCTGGAGCACGACTTTCTGCTCATCTTGGGACCGGTGTTTCCCCACGAGGTGGTCGGGTTCTCCGGCGGGCACAAGTACTTCTTCCCCGGGATCGCCGGGCCGGAGATGCTCCACGCCTCCCACTGGCTGGGGGCGCTCATCACCAACCCCAAGGTGAACGGCCATCGCGACACCCCGGTGCGGGCGCTGATCGAGCGGGCCGCGGCCCTGGTACCCACCCCGTGCGCCGGGATCTCGCTCGTCATGCGCGGCCAAAGCCTCGTGGGGTTGTTCGTCGGCGAGGTGAAGGGCGCATGGGCGGCAGCGGCCGCGCTCTCCGCCGAGGTGAACATCGTGTGGGCCGATCGGGCCTATTCCACCGTGCTGTCCATGGCCCCGGCGATGTACCGGGAGCTGTGGACAGCCGGCAAATGCATGTACAAGCTGGAGCCGGTAGTCGAGGATGGGGGAACCCTCATCATCTACGCCCCTCACCTGGACGAGGTATCAGTGACCCACGGGAAGTGGATCCTCACGGTGGGCTACCACACCCGCGACTACTTCCTCGCCCAGTGGGGTAAGTACAGGGATGTACCGTGGGCCGTGCTCGCCCACTCCACCCACGTCAAGGGCATCGGCACGTACCGGGGCGGGGTGGAACGGCCCCGGATCGAGGTCATCCTGGCCACGGGGATCCCGGAAAACGTGTGCCGTCAGATCAACCTGGGGTACCAGGACCCCGCGTCCATCCGGCCCGAGGCGTTCATGGGCCGGGAGAAAGAAGGGATCTTGGCGGTGCCCAACGCCGGAGAGATGCTGTGGCGCCTCCGAAGCGGGGACATCCCGGATATCAATCGCCTCTAGAACCCCGCTCCTCCTACGACGTGGGAGGAAGAGGGCGGGGCGGAGGCGTCGGCCTCCGCCCCTTGGGTGGGATCGCCGTGGATGTGTGCCACGGCGGGGGTGGCAGATCTGCATCTCCTCGCCCTGCACGCCCCCCGCGCTGCCGTTGAGCGGCGGGGGCCTGCAGGCTCTTGCTCAATCACTGCCCATCATGCGGTGCTCGCCTGGATGTACCGTGTAAAACCTATGGACTTCCTGTGGAGGGAGGACGTCGCGTCAGCTACCCCGTCGCAGCGTCCCCGGGGATGACCAGCACCCCCACCTTCGCGTGCCTCACGGCGGACAGCGCATGCCATGCGGGAGGAGAAGGAGCTCCCTCCCGCCCGCCTTGACTTGGCGTGGCGACAGGATAGGATGTCGTCCAAAGGATGGGACGTCGTCTCACATGATGAGACACGCTCCGCCTACAGGGGTGGTAGACGTGGCGAAAACGTTGATGGAGAAGGTCCTCGCCGAGCACCTCGTGGAGGGCACGCTTGTTAAGGGGGGCGAGATCGGGATCCGAATCGACCAGTGTCTGACCCAGGACTCGACGGGGACAATGGCCTGGCTGGAGTTCGAATCCCTCGGCCTGGACAAGGTCCAGGCGGAGTTGGTGGTGTCGTACAGCGACCACACCTCGCTCGGGTTCAAGGGCGAGTCCACCGACGACCACCTGTTCCTGCACTCCATCGCCTCCCACTACGGGGCGAAGTTCTCCAAGAACGGGAACGGGGTCTGTCATCAGGTCCACTACGAGCGGTTCGGGATCCCGGGGAAGACGCTGCTCGGCTCGGACTCCCATACCCCGACCGCCGGCGGCCTGGGGATGCTCGGGATCGGGGCCGGCGGTGCCGACGTCGCGGTGGCGATGGGCGGGAAACCCTTCTACCTCACCGTGCCCAAGGCGATGCGGGTTGTCCTCACCGGGAAGCTCCCGTGGGGGGTCACGGCGAAGGACGTCGCCCTGGAAATCCTGCGCCGGATCTCGGTCAAGGGGGGAGTGGGATACTTCATCGAGTTCGCCGGGCCGGGGGTGAAGACCCTCTCCGTGCCCGAGCGGGCCACGATCACGAACATGTGCACCGAGACTGGGGCCACGTCGTCCATCTTCCCCTCCGACGAGATCACGAGGGAGTTCCTGGAGCAGCAGGGCCGGGGAGAGGACTGGCGCGAGCTCTCCGCCGATCCCGACGCGACCTACGACCAGACGTTGGCGATCGACCTCTCGTCCCTCGTCCCCCTCGTCGCCATGCCGGGGAGCCCGGACAACGTGGTCCCGGTGACCGAGGTCGCGGGGACCAAGATCGACCAAGTGTACATCGGTTCCTGCACGAACGGCTCGTACCGGGACATCAAGGTCGTCGCGGAGATGTTGAAGGGGAAGCGCGTTGCCAAGGAGATCGACGTCATCGTGTCCCCCGGATCCCGCCAGGCGTGGGAGATGCTCATCGAGGACGGTAGCTTCCTCGCGCTCACCCGGGCCGGGGTGCGCCTCATCGAGCCGGGGTGCAACGCGTGCATCGGGATCGGGTTCGTCCCCGGCACGAACACCCTGTCGCTGCGCACGGTGAATCGGAACTGGAAGGGCCGAGGCGGGAACGAACTGGGGAAGCTCGCCCTGGCGAGCCCCGAGGTGGCCGGCGCCTCCGCCCTGAAGGGTGCGATCGCCGACCCCCGGGAGCTTCCCCCCGTCACGGTGCGGACGGCGAAGCCCATCGTGGACGACGTGATGATCGTTGAGCCGGAGGGTCCTCAAGTGCCCATTCGAAGGGCGCCGAACATCGTGAAGATGGCGCCCCCGCGGCCGTTGCCTTCGCTCCTCAAAGGCGAGGTCCTGATTGTCGTCGGGGACGGGGTCTCCACCGACGCGATCCTCCCCGCGGGGCCGCTCACCCAGCACCTACGCTCGAACCTGCCCGAGATCGCGAAGTTCACGTTCCACTACGAGGACAAGGCGTTCGCATCCCGCGCTATGGCGAAGGGGGGCGGGTTCATCGTCGGTGGGGAGAACTATGGCCAGGGCTCGTCGCGCGAGCACGCGGCGCTCGCCCCGTGGCAGCTCGGGATCAAGGCCGTGATCGCCAAGAGCTACGCCCGGATCCACAGGGCGAACCTCGTCAACGTGGGGATCCTCCCCTTGGTCGGTGACACGGCGGGCCTCGAGCAGGGCGACGAGCTGGAGATCGACATCTCCGACCTCTCGCGCCCGCTCGTGGTGCGCAACCTGACGAAGGGGACCACGACCCCCGTCAAGGCGGAGCTCTCCGAGCGCGAGCGGCGGATGGTCAAGGCGGGTGGCCTCCTCGCGCTGGCCGTGGCGGGGCGAGGAGCTGCCGTCCACTAGGGAGCGGAGACGCGGTTGCAAGCGCTGGAAAAATGCCTGCGCATCCTGACCCAGTTCGGGGAGGGCCGTGGGGAGCTGAGCCCCGCCGATATCGCCCGCTCGCTGGGCCTCCCCCGGAGCACGACCTACCGCTACGTCCTCGCCCTCAAGGCCCAGGGACTCCTCGAGGAGGACCCGCGCACCGGTCTCCTCCGGCTGGGAGGGAGGCTCCTCCAGCTGGCAGGGGGGGTGCGTAAGCGCGGGCTGATCGAGATCTCCCGCCCTGTGATGGAGCGGTTGGCAACGGAGACGGGCGAGACGTTCATCCTCGCCGGGCGGCATGAGATGGGCGGGATCTGCCTCGAGCGGGTGGAGGGACACCACGCGCTGCGGGTATCCCTCGAGCGGGGGGCGATCTTCCCGCTCCACGCCGGGGCGACGGGCAAGGTGCTCCTCGCCCATCTTCCCCAGGATGAGCGGGAACGGATCATCGGCCAGGGCCTCCCCCGGTTCACCGCGACCACGATCACCGACCCCAAGGTGCTCCGAGCTGAGCTGCGGAGGATCCGCCGCCGCGGGTACGCGGAGAGCGACGGGGAGGTCCTCCCTCACACCTACGGCTTGGCGATGCCGATCCTGAGCGACACAGGCCGCATCCTGGCCGCGCTGGGGGTGTCCGCGCCGAGCACGCGGCTCGACTCGGCGCGCAAAACCCCGGTCCTGGAGAGGATGACCGCTGCCGCGCGGGCCATCGCCCGCGAGCTTGCGGTGCACGGACAGACATGATCAGACGACAAGGAGGCTTTCTGTGAAGCGCGGTGCTGAAGCTCTGAAGGATGGACAACCGATCACGATAACCCCCGCCGGGCTGGAGGTGCCCGATCGGCCGATCATCCCCTACATCCGTGGGGACGGGATCGGGGTCGACATCACCCCGGTCATGATCCGCGTCGTGGACGCCGCGGTGGAGAAGGTGTACGGGGGGGAGCGGAGAATCGCCTGGATGAAGGTCTACGCTGGTGACGAGGCGATCGAGCACTACCACCCCGGCCTGTCCGAAGATGAGATCAGAGCGATCCCTCCCGACGAGCGGCAGAAGCTGTACCTCCCCGAGGAGACGGTCGAGGCGATCCAGAAGCACCTCGTGGCGATCAAGGGCCCGCTCACGACGCCGGTGGGGGGCGGGATCCGCAGCCTCAACGTCACCCTCCGCCAGATCCTCGACCTCTACGCCTGCGTGCGGCCGGTGAGGCACATCGGGACCCCGGCCCCGGTCCGGGAGCCAGAGAAGGTGGACATGGTCTTCTTCCGGGAGAACACGGAGGACGTGTACGCCGGGATCGAGTGGAAGGCGGGATCGCCCGAGGCGGACAAGGTCATCGCCTGGCTGAGAGAGGAGATGAAGGTGAAAGCGATCCGGTTCCCCGAGAAGTGCGGGATCGGCGTGAAGCCGATCAGCGAGGAGGGCTCCAAGCGCCTCGTCAAGGCAGCGATCGACTACGCCATCGCCGATGGCCGGGCGAAGGTCACCCTCGTCCACAAGGGGAACATCATGAAGTTCACGGAGGGCGCGTTCCGGGACTGGGGGTACGAGGTGGGGAGGACCTACCCCCAGATCGTGACCGAGGAAGAGGCGGCCACGACCTACGGGGGCGAGGTCCCGCCGGGGAAGATCGTCCTCAACGACCGGATCGCCGACCAGTTCTTCCAGCAGATGCTGCTGCGGCCCGACGAGTACTCCGTCGTCGCCACGACGAACCTCAACGGCGACTACATGACCGATGCCGCGGCGGCCCAAGTGGGCGGGCTGGGCGTGGCCCCCGGGGCGAACATCAACTACCAGACCGGCCACGCCGTGTTCGAGGCCACCCATGGCACGGCCCCCAAGTACGCCGGGCAGGACAAGGTGAACCCGGGAAGCCTCATCCTCTCCGCGGTGGAGATGCTGAAGTACCTCGGTTGGCGCGAGGCGGCGGAGGCGATCCTCCGCGCGATCCGCGCCGCCATCGCCTCAAAGCGAGTGACCTACGACCTCGAGCGGCTGATTCCCGGGGCGACCCTCGTCTCCTGCTCCCAGTTCGGGGAAGAGGTCGTGAAGCGCCTGTAGGAGGAATCATGGCCCAGAAAGGAATCCGAGAGTACGACGCGAAACGGATGCTCGCCCGGGCGGTGGGCGAGTACTCGGGGGGGAGGTTCCGGTTCGACGACCGGCTCGCCCTCGTCGGGCCGGGGACGAACCTCGACACCCTGGACAAGGAGCACCCCTGGCTCACGGCGACCAGGCTCGTCGTGAAGCCGGACCAGCTGTTCGGCAAGCGCGGCAAGAATAACCTCCTCCTCCTCGACGCCGACCTCAAGGCGGCCAAGGCGTGGATCGCCGAGCGGATGGGGAAGGAAGTAACAGTCGAGGGTGCGGGCGGGAAGACCACCGGCGCCCTCACCCATTTCCTGATCGAGCCGTTCGTTCCCCATGATGCGGAGTACTATCTCGCGTTCACGAGCTCCCGCGAGGTGGACACGATTCACTTCTCGCCCCGCGGCGGGGTGGACATCGAGTCGGTATGGGACACCGTGGTCTCAGTGGATGTCCCGGTCCTGGCCGACCCGATGAAGGTCGAGATCCTGTCCAAGTTGCCGGACATCCCCGAGAAGGAGGACGTGGCCGCGTTCATCCGGACCCTATACCGGACCTACGTGGATTACCACTTCACCTACCTCGAGTTCAACCCGATCGCGTTCTCGCGTGGGAGGCTCCTCCCCCTTGACACCGTCGCCAGGCTCGACGACACGGCAGCGTTCCAGTGCGCGGACAAGTGGGGACCGATCGAGTTCCCCCGCCCGTTCGGCCGGCCGATGACGAAGGAGGAGGCGTACGTGGAATCGCTCGACGCCAAGACCGGCGCATCGCTCAAGCTCACCCTCCTCAACCCCGACGGCCGGGTGTGGCTCCTCGTGGCCGGCGGGGGAGCGAGCGTCATCTACGCCGACACGGTGGTCGACCTCGGATTCGGGAGCGAGCTTGCGAACTACGGAGAGTACTCCGGCGACCCCTCCACCGAGCTCACCTACGAGTACACGAAGACCCTTCTCGACCTCATGACCCGCAAGCCCGATCCGCAGGGGCGGCCCAAGTACCTCCTCATCGGGGGCGGGATCGCCAACTTCACCGACGTCGCCAAGACGTTCACTGGCATCATCCAGGCCCTCGACGAGTACAAGGACAAGCTCAAGAAGAACCGCGTCAAGATCTACGTCCGGCGTGGGGGGCCGAACTACAAGGAGGGCCTGGAGAACATGCGTCGGCTGGGGGAGCGGATCGGCGTGCCCCTGGAGGTCTACGGACCGGAGACCCACATGACGCGCATCGTGTCCCTCGCCCTGGAGGAGGCCCAGCGATGAACCAGGACTACGAGCTGTTCACAGCACAGACGAAGGCGTTCATCTACGGCGAGCAACTGCGCGCCGCGCAGCGGATGCTCGACTTCGACTACCTGTGCCGGCGGGAGGAGCCGTCGGTGACGGCCCTCATCACCCCCGAGCGCGGTGGGTTCGAAAAGCTGTTCTGGGGGACAAAGGAGATCCGGATCCCGCGGATCACGAGCCTCGCCGAGGCCGCGTCCCGATTCCCCGAGGCCGATGTCCTCGTCAACTTCGCGAGCCAGCGCTCGGCGTACGACGTGACCGTGGAAGCCCTGGGAGTCCCGACGATCCGCACCGTCGCGGTGATCGCGGAGGGGATCCCGGAGCGGCAGTCCCGGCGGATGGCAGCCATGGCCAAGGCCCAAGGGAAGTGGATCATCGGCCCGGCCACCGTGGGTGGGGTCAAGGCGGGGTGCTTCAAGATCGGGAACGCCGCGGGGACGATGGAGAACATCCGCACAGCCAAGCTGTACCGACCCGGCTCGGTGGGGTTCGTGTCCGTATCCGGGGGCCTGTCCAACGAAGCGTACAACATCGTGGCCCGCGCCACGGACGGCCTCAACGAGGGGATCGCCATCGGCGGCGACGCCTACCCCGGCTCGACCCTCCTCGACCACCTTCTGCGGTTCGAGAAGAACCCGGCGATCAGGCTCCTCGTGTGCTTGGGGGAGGTCGGGGGCACGAAGGAGTACGAGATCGCCGAGGCCGTCAAGGGGGGCCGGATCACGAAGCCCCTCGTGATGTGGGTCACGGGGACGTGTGCCAAGGTCCTCCCGGGGCAGGTCCAGTTCGGCCACGCCGGGGCCAAGGCCGACAGCGCAGCGGAGACCGCCGACGCCAAGAACGCCGCCCTGCGCGAGGCAGGGGTCATCGTGCCGGATTCGTTCGACGACTACGGCCGCAAGATCCGGGAGGTCTACGAGCGGCTAGTTGCAGAAGGGATCATCGTCCCCGCTCCCGAGGTCACGCCGCCCAACGTCCCCATCGACTACGCCCAAGCGCGGGCCGAGGGGCTCGTGCGCCGCCCAACGAACTTCATTTCCACGATCTGCGACGAGCGGGGCGACGTCCACACCTACTGCGGGGTGCCGATTGACCGCGTGATCGAGAAGAAGTACGGGATCGGGGGCGTGATCGGGCTCCTGTGGTTCAAGAAGGAGATCCCCCCCCACGCCCGCGAGTTCATCGAGATGGTGCTCCAGATCATCGCCGACCACGGGCCGGCCGTGTCCGGGGCCCACAACACGATCGTCGCTGCCCGGGCCGGCAAGGACCTCATCAGCTCCCTCGTGTCGGGGATTCTGACCATCGGCCCCCGGTTCGGAGGGGCGGTCAACGGGGCTGCCGAGCACTTCCTGTACGGGCTGCGCAATGGCCTCTCCCCTCGCCAGTTCGTGGACGAGATGAAGAAACGCAACGTACGAATCCAGGGGATCGGCCATCGGCTCCATTCCCTGGAGAACCCCGATGCCCGGGTCGAGCTGATGAAGGCGTTCGCCCGGGAGCACTTCCGGGCTACACCGCTCCTCGAGTACGCCCTGGCCGTGGAACAGGTCACGACCCAGAAGAAGGGGAACCTCATCCTCAACGTGGACGGCTGCATCGGCGTCCTGCTCGTGGATCTCCTCACCGAGCTCAACTTCACGGACGAGGAGATCGACGAGATGATCCGGGCCGGGTTGTTCAACGCGTTCTTCGTCCTCGGCCGCTCGATCGGGCTCATCGGGCACTATTTCGACCAGGTACGGCTGGAGCAGGGTCTGTACCGTCACCCGCTGGACGACATCCTCTATGACGTCCCCAAGGCGCCCGAGAAGATAGGCTGAAGGCCCTTCTGCACGCTTGCCCCCCGGTGGCGAGGCCGCTGGGGGGCATCGTTGTCCACGCAAGAGCACTCCCCATCGGGGGGAACCGTTTGGCCATACTGAGCCTCCATGAGCGACAACGCGACGCCCGATCCCCGCGTGGCCGTGATCCTGTCCGAGCTCGCGTCCCTGGGGAGCGCGGTACGGGATCAACGTCGAGAAGGCGTTCGGCGTGTCCGTGTACGAGCTCCGCAGGCTCGCGAAGAGCTTCGGAGCGGATCACGGCTTGGCCCTCGACTTCGACTCCTGGGCTCCTGGCGGGACTCGCCGTCCACGATAGGACAGCTCCCGACCAGGCGTTTCTCGAACTCCTGCCCCTGATCGAGCGCGGGGCATCCGACCCCCGCCCGTACGTGAAGAAGGGAGTCAACTGGGCCCTCCGGAACATCGGCAAGCGCAATCGAGCGCTGAACGAGGCGGCAGTCGCCTGCGCGGAGCGGATCCGAACAGAGGCGAACCGGCGGGCGGGAGGGGACCGCGGCGGCGACCCCGAGGCCCGCGCCGCGCGGTGGGTCGCCTCCGATGCCCTCCGCGAGCTCACGTCGGAGGGGATCGCCCGCCTGGGCGACAAGGAAGATAAGACCTCCCCCCGCGCCACCCGCCTCCTGCATCAGGGCAACGGGCCTGTTGTACAAGACCCACCCGCGGGATCTTCCAGCTAGACAGGGGGTTCGTGGCGTCGCGCCTCATGCCCGACGATCGTTGAATCCGACTCAAGGCCACCGCAGACAGGCTACGACGCTACAATGGCACTCCTGTCGGGTCGTGGGTTTGGGATAGGATGAGGGCATGCGCATCGGGGACGTCGGGGAGTTCCCGCTGATCGAGCGCCTGGCCTGGATCGCCGGCCGCGGGCGGGCCGACGTGGTCGTGGGGATCGGCGACGACGCCGCGGCCGTCGACCTCGGGGGGGAGGACCTCGTCCTCCTCACCGTGGACAGCCAGGTCGAGGGGAGCCACTTCGTGCGCGGCTGTATCGAGCCCCGGGTCCTCGGTCGGCGGGTCCTCGCCGTGAACACAAGCGACATCGCAGCGATGGGTGGTCGGCCCACCCACGCCCTCGTCTCCCTCGTCCTCCCGACGGAGCTTGAACTGGAGTGGGTGGAGGAGCTCTACCGAGGGCTCGCGGAGGAGGCCGATCGGTTCGGGGTGGCGGTGGTGGGGGGCAACGTCGCCCGCTGCGAGGACGGGATCGTCCTCGACCTCACCCTCGTGGGCCGAGTGCGCCGGGAGCACCTCCTCACCCGAGCGGGGGCCAAGCCCGGGGACATGGCCCTGGTGACAGGTTCCCTGGGGGAGGCCGCCGCCGGGCTCTACTTGAGCTCTCACCCAGAACTCGAAATCCCCGAGCGGGACGCCTTGCTCGCCCGTCACCTTGCCCCCACCCCCCGGGTGGAGGAAGGGCAGGTGATCGGGGCCGCGGGCCTCGCCACGGCGATGATCGATCTCTCGGATGGCCTCGGAAGCGACATCGGCCACGTCTGTGACCGGAGCGGGGTCGGCGTGCGAATCCACGCTGCGAAGCTGCCCGTATCGCCAGCAGTCGAGCGTGTGGCGGAGCAGATCGGGAAGAAGGCATGGGAGCTCGCCCTGTTCGGAGGGGAGGACTTCGAGCTCCTCTTCACCGCGTCGCCCCACGCAGCAGGCGTCCTCGCCGAGCGGGTCTCCGCCGGGACGGGTACCCCCGTGTCCGTGGTGGGCGAGGTCCTACCCGCCCCAGCCGGCCGACGGCTCGTCCTCCCCGAGGGGATCGAGGTCCCCCTCGAGCCGCGGGGGTTCACCCACTTCTGAGGTCCTCCTTCAGGAGCTCCTGACAGCGGCGGGCCTCCTCCGGCGAGTAGGCGGGATCCATGCACCGGAACTTGGCCTCAGAGCGAATGCGCTTGGCGCCTGTCTCCTCGATCGCCTGATGCAGGCGTCCGGCGAGCTCCGGCTGCCCCGCGTCGCGCAGCGCCGCGGCCAGGGCGCGCCAGAACGAGACTGGGAGGGGAACTCGCCGGCCATCGTCCTCCAGCCACAGGCCGTCCTCGTCGGCCTGAATCCTGAGCGCCACTGAGAGCTTCTCCATCGGTCCACCTCCTTCGCCGGCCCACGATGGCCCACGGGCGGGATCCGGTCAATCCCGCCCCGTTGCCCGTCAACCGCTGTCCGTGGTCCGAGGAGATCCTACCGGCAACGGACTACGGACCACGGATGACGGGTCACGGACAACGGACCTGGGTTGGAACGGGCGGCCGGGGAACCTATAATCGCCTCGGGGTAACTGGGGGAGCCCGTGCGGGGCTGAGAGGAGGTCCCACGCCTCGACCCCAGAACCTGATCTGGGTCATGCCAGCGGAGGAAAGGTTACCCATGGAAACGCGATCCACCGTGGTCCAGCCCGCCTGGACCGCGGGCGGCCATCCTTTCGCCCCGTGGGGCAATCCACTGCCCAGTCCCCAAGGAGGCAACCCATGAAGGTACTCGTTGGGCTGATCGTGGCCCTGGCCGCGGCGTGGACCGCGATCGGGGCGGAGCAGTTCGTGGTGTACACCTACCGGTCGTTCGTGCGCTGGGGACCGGCGGCGGCGATCGAGGAAGCGTTCGAGGCCGCCCATCCAGGGGTGGACCTGGTGTGGGTCGCACCCGGCGGCGGGGCGGAGATGCTGTCCCGCCTCATCGCCGAGCTCGCCACCGGCAAGACCGACGCCGATGTGTTCCTCGGCCTGTCGGCGATGGACCTCCCCCGCGCCCTCGCGGAGGACGTGTTCCGACCCTACCATCCAGAGCTCGTCCCCAACCTCGCCTCCATCCCGGAGGCATTGCAGCTCGACGCCACGGGGCGCGTGATCCCGTTTGATCACGGCTACGTCACGTTCGTGGCGAGCGGTGCGCTCGAAGAGGACCTCGTGCCCAGGACGTTCGCCGACCTCCTGCGGCCCGAGCTCCGGGGGAAGATCATCCTCCAGGATCCGCGCACCTCCACCACCGGGCTCGCCTTCCTCCTGTGGACCGTGGCCCGGTTCGGGGACGACTGGCCCGCGTTCTGGAAGGCGCTCCTCCCCAACACCCTCACCGTCACCAAGGGATGGACGGAGGCGTTCGCGATGTTCGAGGCGGGCGAGGCCCCCATCGTCCTCTCCTACGCCACGGACGCGGCCTACGCCTACATCACGACGGGCGAGGCGAAGTACCAGGTACTCACCCCCGATGGTGAGGCGTATCGGCTGGTGGAGGGGCTCGGAATCGTGAGGACAACCAGCAACCTCGACCTCGCCCACTCGTTCCTGGATATCGTCCTCTCGCGCGAGATCCAGGCGCTGATCCCCACCTCGCAGTGGATGTTCCCAGTCCGGGAAGACGTCGAGCTCCCCCCGGACTTCGCCAGGTACGCGGTGCTTCCCGAGAACCCGGTGTTCGTCTCACCCACCTACGCCGCGGAGCACCTCGAGGAGTGGATCGTTCGTTGGCAACAGGTCATGAGCGAGCGGTGACCCTCCGGAACGGGGCAGGGTGGGGCCTCGCCCTCCTGCCCCTTCTGTTCCTTGGGGTCGCCTTCTTCTGGCCCCTGTGGGACGTGCTACGGTTGGGGCTCCAGGTCGAGGGGCGGTGGACCGGGGAGCGGCTCCTCGCTGCCCTCTCCGACCCCTACGTCCGGCGGCTGATTCTGTTTACCCTCGAACAGGCCGCGTTGTCCGCCCTCCTCTCGCTCGTCCTCGGGTTCCCACTCGGCTGGTTCCTCACCAGGTACCGCTTCCCCGGGCGGGGGCTCCTGCGGGCGTTGACGATCGTCCCGTTCGTGCTGCCCTCGATCACGGTCGCGCTCGGGTTCGTCCTCTTCTTCGGCCGCTCCGGGCACCTCAACCGGCTCCTGATGGCTCTCTTCGGCCTCGGGGAGCCGCCGATCCGGGTCCTGTACACCCTGTGGGCGGTGGTGCTCGCCCACGCGTTCTACAACGCGCCGGTGGTGGCGCGGTTCGTGAGCGCGGCCTGGGAGCGGGCCGACCCGGCGCTCGTCGAGGCGGCGCGGGCCCTCGGCGCACGGCCGCTCCGCGCGTTCGTCACCGTGACCTTGCCGCTCCTCCTCCCCAGCGTTTTCTCCGCCCTCGCCCTCGTATTCGTCTTGTGCACCCTCTCGTTTTCGATCCCGCTCGCGTTGGGCGGGGCGCGCTACGCTACGGTCGAGGTCGGGGTGTACCTCTACGCCCGCGGCGTGCTGATGGACTTTCCCCGCGCGGCGGCGCTCGCGATCCTCACCCTCGGCCTGTCCCTCGTCCTCACCTACCTCCACCTGTGGGGGGGCGGCGCGTTCGCCGCCCGCCAGAGCGGTGTCCGGCCCGCCCCTACCGTGCCCCTCTTCTCCCGCGAGAAGCCAGGCCGTGCCCTGTGGCTCCTCTACCTCCTCCCGGCGGCGGTTGTGTTCCTCGGCCCGATCGGGGCGGTGATCGCCGACTCGTTCCTCCACCCCGCCCCCGGCGGCGCGTCCCCGACCCTCCACTGGTACCGGATGATCGCCTCGCCGGCGTGGAACCCGTTCATCGAGTCCTCCCCCCTGGCCGCGGTGCGGACGAGCCTTCTCGTCGGCCTCGGGGCAACGGGCCTCGCCCTCGTCCTCGGCCTCTCCGTGAGCGCCATTCTGCGCCGCGTGCGGTCGCGCCTTCTGGAGACGCTCCTCATGGCGCCGCTCGCCGTGTCGTCGGTCGTGCTCGGCCTGGCGCTCCTGCTTGCGTTTCGGCGGCCGCCCCTCTCCGCGCTGGGTGGCGGGTGGGCGATCGTCCTCGCCCACACGCTGATCGTGTACCCGTTCGTGGTGCGGACGATCCGCCCGCTGTGGGAGGCCCTCGACCCCGCCCTCCCCGAGGCGGCGCGCACCCTCGGGGCGAGCCCGTTCGCCGCGTTCCGCACCGTGACCCTGCCCCTCCTCGGGAGCGGGGTCCTCGCCGCGGGCGCGTTCGCCTTCGCCCTTTCCCTCGGGGAGATGACCGCGGTGGCGATGCTGTCCGGGCCCGGCGTGATGACGATGCCGATGGCGATCTACCACTTCCTCGGCAGCCGCGACTTCGGGGCCGCGTCGGCGATGGCGACCGTGCTCATGGTGGTCACCGCACTCGCCGCGTGGGCGTGGGACCACGCCGGCTCCCGCTGGCTGAAGAACGAGGGCTCCTCCCTGGGTCTCCCTCCAACCGCAGAGCGCGCCGCGAACAAGGCTGTGACGGGTGAAGCGTGATGGGTGACGGGATCAGGCATCCACGGACAACGGATTCAGACTGTTGGGGCGGTTCTATGCTTGAGGTCGGGGGGCTCACGAAGCGGTTCGGGAGCGTGGTCGCACTCGAGGGCTTTTCCCTCGGCGTGGCGGCGGGCGAGACGGTGGCCCTCCTTGGGCCCTCCGGGTGCGGAAAGACGACCGTCCTGCGGATCGTCGCCGGGCTGGAGCGACCCGATGCGGGGCGCGTGTTCGTCGCCGGCCGCGACGCCACTGACTGGCCGCCGGAGAGGCGCGGGGTGGGGCTCGTGTTCCAGAGCTACGCCCTGTTCCCGCACCTCTCCGTCGGGGCGAACGTCGCCTACGGCCTCCGGTTCCGGGGAGGGGACCGGAGGAGCCGGGTGCGGGACCTTCTCGCGCTCGTCGGCCTTTCCGGCTACGAGCGGCGGAAGCCCCACCAGCTCTCCGCGGGCCAGCAGCAGCGGGTGGCGTTGGCGCGGGCCCTCGCCCCCGAGCCCAGAGTCCTCCTCCTCGACGAGCCGCTATCGGCGCTCGACGCTGCGCTCCGGAAGGACCTCCGGGGGGAGCTGCGTGCGCTCCTGGAAAGGCTCGGGATGACCGCCCTCTACGTGACCCACGACCAGGAGGAGGCCCTCGCCCTCGCCGACCGCGTGGCGGTGATGCGGGAGGGGAGGCTGGACCAGGTCGCCCCGCCGGAGGAGCTGTACGCCAAGCCGCGCACCCCGTTCGTGGCTTCCTTCCTCGGCCGGGCCAACCTGTGGCCGGGCCGCGTTGTTTCGGTAAATGGGGACCGCGCCGTCGTTGAGGTTGCGGGCGAGCGGATCCCCGCCGAGCGCGGGGAGGCCCGAGAAGGCGACGAGGTGTTCCTCTTCTTCCGGCCGGAGTGGGCGCAGGTGGGTGATGGCCCGTTCACCGCCGGGATCGAGGGCGCCGAATACTTGGGCGACCGCTGGGAACTCCGCGCCCGGTTCCACGGCCTCCCCCTCGTTCTCGTCGCCGCCCAAGACCCCCGACCGAGTCCCACGCTCCCGTTCGCGATCCCGGCCGCTCAGGCGATCCGTGGGCATTAGTCTGGCTTCCGTTGCGCCACCGAGCCGGTCCCGCGGGATGGTACAAGCGAGCTGTGCGGCGTGGCGAGGTGTCGTCGGACCGCGATTGGCGGAGATCCCAAGAATGACGGCACGACCTTCGTCCGCTGCAGAGACTTGACACCGTACTAATTCATCAGGTTCAAAGGAGGCTTCTCCGGGAAACGTGCTGGTGGGATAAGCCGTGCTAAGGCGAGGCGGTGCGCCCCTCCCGCGGACCCACCGGGAGCGCTAACGGGAGGGCAGGTGTATCCTCTCCCTGAGTAAGGGGGAGTAGCAGTGAAGAGCAATGGGAAG
>DSBZ01000014.1 GCA_011057175.1 Candidatus Acetothermia bacterium | reverse complement strand
GGCCCCCACCGCGCCCCGTCCACCCCTCGCCCCATGACGGGGGCGGAACGGGCCGCGCTCGTGGCCGCGTACCGCGCGGCGGCGCAGCGGCTCCTGCTCCTCGATTACGATGGGACCCTCGTCCACCTCGCCCCGACCCCGGGCCAGGCGCGCCCCGATCGGGGGGCGATCGAGGTCGTCGCCCGCCTCGCCGCCGACCGGCGGAACGAAGTCGTCGTCGTGAGCGGTCGGGACCGGGACACGCTCACGGCGTGGCTGGGGGACCTCGACGTGGCCCTCGTCGCCGAGCACGGGGCGTGGATCCGTACCCGCGGCGGGGCGTGGCAACCGATGCTCTCCCGCGATGGGACGTGGAAGGACCGGGTGAGGCCGATCCTCGACCGGTACGTGCATCGGACGCCCGGGTCGTCGGTCGAGGAAAAGGAGTTCTCGTTCGTATGGCACTTCCGCCGCGCGGAGCCCGCGGCGTGGCGGCTGCGGGCCCCGGAACTGAGGCACGTCCTCGTCAACCTCACCGCGCACCTCGACCTCCAGGTCGTGGAAGGGGATCACGTGGTGGAGGTGAAGGCCGGCTCCTGCCACAAGGGCCAGGCGGTGGGACGGTGGCTGGACCGGGAGTGGGGGTTCATCCTCGCCGCGGGCGACGACCGCACGGACGAGGACATGTTCGCCGCGTTGCCCCCCCAGGCCCACTCGATCAAGGTTGGGACCGGCCCCACCCGGGCCCGCCACCGCCTCGCGGGGCCAGACGAGCTGCGGGAGCTCCTCGCGGAACTGGGGGAGGGGGGGCCTCACCCCGCGGCCGGCGACGGGGACTCGCCGGACGCGAACTGAAGCTGCCACAGGGCCCAGAACAGGCCCTTGCGTGCCAGGAGCGCCTCCACCGGGCCCTCTTCGACCAGCTTCCCCTCGTGAATCACGAGCACCCGATCCACATTGCGGATCGTGGACAGCCGGTGGGCAATCGCGATCGCCGTCCTCCCCGCCATGACCCGCTCCAGCGCCTCCTGGACCTGGGCCTCGGTCTGGGAGTCGATGTTCGCCGTCGCCTCGTCGAGGACGATGAACTTGGGGTCCGCGGCCACCGCCCTCGCCAGCGACAGGAGCTGCCGCTCCCCGACGGAGAGCCGCACCCCCCGCTCCTTGACCTGGGTTCGGTACCCCTCGGGGAGGCGGGCAAGGTGATCGTGGACCCCAACCGCCTTCGCCGCTCCTTCGGCGGCCTCGGAGGGGACGACCCCGTCCCACATCCGGATGTTCTCCGCCACGTCCCCGGAGAAGAGGAACACCTCCTGGGGCACAAGGGCCAGCTTCCGCCGGTAGTCCTGGAGGTCGAGCTCGGCGAGGTCGACCCCGTCCACGAGGATCGCCCCCTTCTGGGGACGGTAGAACCCTAGGGCGAGGCCGACGATCGTCGTCTTCCCGGACCCGGTCGGACCCACGATCGCCACCCGCTCCCCGGGGGCGACGTGGAACGACACATTCTGGAGGACCCACTCTTCGTCGTTGTACGCAAACCAAACGTCTCGAAACTCCAGCTCCCCGTGGAGGATGGGGATCGTGCGCGTGCCCGTCGGCTCAGGCTTCTCGTCGAGGATCGCAAAGATCCGTTCTGCGGCGACCATCGCCGCCTGGAGGATGTTGTACTGTTCGGAGAGGTTGACCATCGGTTGGAACAGCATCCGGATGTAGCTCGTGAACGCGACGAGCGCCCCGAGGGTGAAGGCCCCGGCCAGGACCCCGCGGCCGCCGTACCAGATTAGGAGGGCGAGAGCGATGTTCTGCATCACCGAGATCACCGGCCCGAACACGCCGTATACGGTGATCGAGCGCATCTGGGCCCGGAAGAATCTTCGGTTGATGTCCGCAAACGCCTGGCGGCTCCGTTCCTCCTGGCGGAAGAGCTGGATGATCTCCATCCCGGACAGGGACTCGGCGATGTACGCGTTGATCCGCGCCAGGACCCGCCGCGCCGCGCTGTAGGCCTCCCGGGCGCGCTTGCGGAACCAGAACGCGAGCACGAGGATGAACGGGGTGAACGCAAGCAGGATCAGGGTCAGCCGGACGTTGAGGTGGAACATGACCCCCAGGACCCCTGCGATGATGAGGAGGTCCCGTAGGAGCCGGACGAGGACCTGGGTGAACATCACGTTGATCGCGGCGACGTCGTTCGTGGCCCGCGTCACGAGCCGCCCCACCGGTTGCCGATCGAGGTAGCTCATCGGAAGGAGCAACAGGTTCCCGAACACTGCCCGCCGCATGTCGTAGAGGATCTTCTGCCCTGCGTACTGGATCGTGTACACCTGACCGTAGGTGAGGAGGAACCGCACCACGAGGAACCCCACATAGGCGAGGGCGAGAAACCCCAGGAGTTCAACGGCGGAGGCCCGCAGGCGAAGGAGATCCAGGCTCGGGATGTCCTGCAGCGCCTCCTCGGGGGCGGCGTACCCCACGGGGGTGAGCCGGAAGAGATGCGAGTAGCGGGCCACGAGCTCGGCCGCCGCCACGTCGGCAGGGACGACGAGGAACCGGCGGAGGACCCGTCCTTCCTCCTCGAGCGCCTGGCGCACGGGGTCGGCGAGGGTCTGCTCGTTGACGAGGAACGTCCCGGGGTCGTAGGGGAGAGCCCCTTCCACCGGGGGAACATCGGCCCGCACCTCGATCCACGGCAGGACGAGAACGGAGTCGACCGCCGTCTTCACGAGGTAGGGCAGTGCGAGCTCGATGACCGTGATCCCCCCGGCGAGGAGGAACGCCAGCACGAACAGGAGCCGGTACGGTCGGGCGAAGCGGACCACCCGCCGGAGAAGCCGGAAGTCCAGCGCCTTGCCGAGCTGCTCGTCCTCGTAGCCGTGGTGGCGTCCGTTCATCGCACGAGAGCCTGCTGGAGTTCGTTCAGCCGCGCGTAGAGCCCGCCCTGGCGTACGAGGCGGCTGTGGTCGCCCTCTTCGACGATCCGCCCCCCGTCGAGGACGATGATCTGGTCTGCCTTGCGAACCGCGGTGATGCGGTGGGAGACGACGATCGCCGTTCGTCGCCGCAGGACACCCTGCAGGTGGCCAAGGATCGCCTCCTCGACTTGGGCGTCCACCGCGGACAGGACGTCATCGAGGATGAGGATCGGCGCGTCGAGGAGGAGGGCCCGGGCGATCCCGACCCGTTGGCGTTGGCCGCCGGACAGGGTCACCCCCCGCTCGCCCACCAGCGTGTCCAGGCCGTCGGGAAACGACGCGATCTCCTCGGCCAGGCCGGCGAGACGCGCCGCTTCACGGACCTCGTCCTCGCTCGCCTCGGGACGGCCATAGGCGATGTTCTCCCGCACCGAGGCCGAGAAGAGGAACACGTCCTGGGGGACCATCCCGACCTGCCCGCGCAGCTCCGCGAGGTCAAGCCGGCGGATGTCGACCCCGCCGAGGAACACCGTCCCCGGCGGCGGGTCGTAGAGGCGCGGCAGGAGCCGGACGAGGGTCGACTTGCCCGATCCGGTGAGGCCGACGATCCCCAGTGTCATCCCCTCCTCAACGACCAAGTTCACGTCCCGCAGCGCGGGGCGATCCGTCCCGGGGTAGGAGAATGTGAGATCGCGAAACTCGATCCGCCGCGAGGGGGGCAGCGGGTGGGGGGCCGCCGGGCTCGTGATGTCCGGCTGCTCGGCGAAGATCCTGTCCAGCCGTTTCATGGATGCTGCCCCCTGTTGCAGCGTGTTCACGATCCAGCCGATCGCCATCATTGGCCACACCATCATCCCGAGGTAGCTCGTGAACGCCACGAGGTCCCCCAGGCTCAGCGTGCCGCCGAGGACGCCCCTCCCTCCGAACCAGACGACGATCGCCGTCCCGAGGCCCGCCAGTAGCCCGACCATCGGCTCGAACACGCCCCACGCCCGCGTGAGGGCAAGGTTCGCGTCCACATTCTCGCGATTGGTGACGGCGAAGGCCCCCTCGATCCCCCCCTCCCGGGCGAACGCCCTGAGGACCCGGATCCCGGACAGGGCCTCCCGCACCCGTTCGGTGAGGGCGGAGAAGGCGGCCTGGGCCCGCTCGAACCGGCGGTGGATGAGGCGGCCAAACCCCATCACGGCGAGGGTGATGAACGGAAGCGGGATGAACGCGTACAGGGTGAGGAGCGGCGAGATCCCGACCGTCGCCACGAGAGAGAATGAGATCATGATTACCGCGTCGGAGGCCATGAGGACGCCCATGCTGCATGAGCGGCGGACGGCCTCGAGGTCGTTCGTGGCGTGGGCCATCAAGTCGCCGGTGGAGCGCTCGACGTAGTAGGCGGGGGAGAGAGTGAGGAGATGGGCGTAGAGGCGGCTGCGCATGTCCCGTTCGATGAGCCGCCCGGCACCGAAGAGGAGGATCCGCCAGGCGAACCGGAACCCGAACACGACGACGGCGATCCCGACGAGGTAAAGGGCGTAGCGGACGAGGCTCGCCCCGGTTCCGGCGACGAGGTCGTTCACTGCGCTCCGCACGATGAGCGGGGCGATGAGCTGGAGGGCATCGACCACGAACAAAGCGAGGACGCCTGTGAGCAGGCGCCACCGGTACCGCCACAGCTCTCGGAGGATGCCGCGCATGGGGAGCGGGATTATACGAAATCCCTTCCGCAGGCCAAGCGGCGGGATGTGCAGTTGATCATCCCGGCCGCGATGGCTACGATGATCGTGGAGGTGCTATGGCCGCAGAACGAGAGATGCAGGTCGGAGCCGAGATGGAGACGCGGAAAGGTGTTTACGCGAACCTCGCCGTGATCTCCCATCAGCCGGACGAGTTCTTCATCGACTTCCTCCTCGTTGATCCCCAGGCCCAGACGAGGGAACGGGGACAGGCGATCCTCGTGTCGCGCGTGATCCTCTCCCCTCGCCACATGAAGAGGCTGCACGAGGCGATCGGGGAGAACATCGATAAGTACGAGAAAAACCTCGGGAAGATCGTCATCCCGCCGAAGCTCTCCTGATCCCGGCCCCGGGGAGCAAGCCTCTGCTGGTAGCCCTGCGGCCGCCCCTTGCGGAGGGAGAGGTCGACCGCTATGCTGGATGCGGCGGCCATCCCAACGCAAGGGAGGTGAGACGGACACGGACTCCCCCCTGATGCAATCGCCATTCCTTACCCTAACGCAAGGAGGGAGAGATGAAGAAAACAACAGCTTTGTGCTTGTTGATAGGGGCTACAGTTGCGCTTCCCCTGGTGAGTACAGGTCAGGCAGTCAAAACGCTCGTGGTGGGCATCGAGGCCGATGCGCTCACGATGGATCCGCACGACTTCCGGCATCGGGAGACCGAGACCATCCTTCGCAACATGTTCGATGGCCTGGTGACGCGTGCGCCGGATGGGCGGATCGTTCCTGAGCTTGCTGTGTCCTGGGAACGGTCCTCGGACACGGAGTGGGTGTTCTACCTGAGGGACGGCGTGACGTGGCACGACGGGACGCCGTTCACCGCGGATGACGTCGTGTTCACGGTCGAGCGGACGGTGAAGGAGGGCCGGATTGCAGGGCTCACTTCCCCCCGGAAGGGCTTGCTCGACCCGGTGACGGACGCCGTGGCCGTGGACCGTCTGACGGTCAAGCTGATCACCGCGGTTCCGTTTGCCGCGCTGCCGTCGTTCCTCCCCCACACGCTGATCGCGGCGCAGCACTACGTGGAGGCAGTAGGCGACGCTCAGGTTGCGGAGCGGCCGATGGGCACGGGCCCGTTCCGGTTCGTGCGGTGGGATAAGGGGCAGCAAGTGGTGATGGAGCGCTACGATGCCTACTACGGAGGGTCTCCGGACATCCCGCCGGTGGGACCGGCGGTGGTGGACCGGGTCATCTTCCGCGTGCTGCCCGAGACTTCGACCCGGATCGCTGCCCTGCGGGCGGGCGACATTCACATCGCGACGCGCATCCCGGTGGACCTCATCCCCGAGGTCGAGGCCGATCCGAACCTGACGGTGATGAGCGTTCGCGGCACGCGCAGTGCGTTTGTGGAGATGAACGTCAACCGGCCCCCGTTCGACGACGTGCGGGTGCGCCGGGCGGTGAACTACGCGATCGACGTGGACCGGATCGTCGAGTTCGTGCTCGGCGGGCTGGCCACACCGATTCCCACGATCATGTCACCCGACTCGCCGTTCTACGCGCCGCTGACGCCCTATGGGTACGATCCTGACAAGGCGCGGGCGCTCCTCGCCGCGGCGGGGTACGGCGCGGGGTTCAGCGTGACCCTCGACTGCCAGGCCCACTTCCAGGATGTGGCCCTGGTCATCGCCGAGATGCTGCGCGACGTGGGGATCGACGCCAAGGTCCAGGTGTGGGAGTGGGGACTCCTCCAGGCTGAGCTGCTTGCCGGCCGGCGGATGATGCACCTCGGGGATTGGGGGAACTCGACCCTCGAGCCGAACGACATCATGATCCCCAAGCTCGTGACCAAGGAGCGCGGCAACTTCAGCGGGTACTCGAGCCGTGTCCTCGAAAGCCTGATTCACCTTGCGGAGCGGGTGACCGTAGATCCTGAGGTCCGCCGGGTGGCGTACCACATCGCCCAAGACGTGATCTACCACGACGCGCCGATGGCGTTTCTGTGGGTGGCCCAGGAGTCGTACGGGGTGAACCGGCGCGTGCGCGGCTGGCAGCCGAGTCCGGACAGCCGGATCAACCTCCACGACGTGGATTTGGTCCCGTAGTCCGGTTCGGGGAGGGGCGCTGGCCGCCCCTCCTCATCCTCTCTCCAGCACGTGTTGGCCTTCGTCGCCCGGCGGCTCGCTCAGGTGGTGCCGGTGTTCCTCGGGGTGACGTTCGTCGTGTTCGTGCTCATGTACCTCACCCCTGGCGACCCGGTGGAGCTGTACATGGGGCGCGCGGGAATCGTCTCTCAGGAGGAGATCGCCCGCGTTCGCCACGAGCTGGGACTCGATCGTCCGTTCACCGAGCAGTACGGGCGGTTTCTGTGGGGAGTCGTGCGCGGCGACCTGGGTCGCTCGATCGCCCATCGGCGGCCGGTGAGTGCGCTCATCTTGGAGCGGATCCCAGCCACAGTCGAGCTGACCGTGTTCGCGGCCCTGATCGCCCTCATCGTGGCAATCCCCGCGGGGGTGATTGCGGCGGTCCGCCGCAACACGTGGTTGGATGCCGCGGGCACGATCGTTTCGCTGGTGGGAGTGTCTATGCCGGGGTTCTGGCTAGGACTGATCTTGATCATCGTGTTCTCGGTGACCCTGAGGGTCCTTCCGGTGGCAGGCCGAATGGCGTACGGAACCGGACTGGATCCGCGAACCGGGTTTCTCCTTCTCGACGCGGTTCTTCAGGGGAACTGGGTGGCGTTCGTCGACGTCCTGCGACATCTCGTCATGCCATCCCTCGCCCTGTCGGCGGGGATGATGGCGATGACGATGCGTCTGACCCGGTCGAGCCTGCTGACCACGATCCACCAGGATTACGTGCGGACGGCGCGGGCCAAGGGAGCGCCAGAGCGACGGGTCATCGCCTGTCACGCACTGCGCAACGCGCTCCTTCCCGTGGTGACCGCGGTCGCCCTCAACCTAGGGGCTCTCCTCGGCGGGAACATGATCATCGAGACCGTGTTCGGCTGGCCTGGACTGGGGCGGCTGGTGGTGGAGGCGGTCAACAACCGCGACTACCCACTCATCCAGGGGTGCGTGCTGGTGTACGCGGTGACCTATGTCCTCCTGAACTTGGTGGCTGATCTCTCGTACGCGTACCTTGACCCGAGGATTGCCACCGGCAAGGGGAGCCGATGATCCGCCGGTCTTGGAACGCGTTCCTCAGAAACCGGCCCGCCGTGGGGGGGGCGATCGTCGTCTTCCTGTTCGCCTTCATGGCCCTGTTCGCTCCCCAGATCGCTCCCCACGACCCGGCGCGCGGCGACCTCTCCCTCCGCCTGCGGCCGCCTGCCGTAGGCGAACGCGGGATGTGGCAGCACCCGTTGGGGACGGACAACCTCGGGCGGGACATCCTGAGCCGGATCATCGCCGGATCGCGGGTCTCGATCTCGTTGGGGCTCGTGGTGATCAGCCTGTGCACCGTGGTTGGCGTCACCCTCGGGCTCATCTCGGGCTACGTGGGGGGATGGGTGGACACGGCGATCCAGCGCACTGTGGACGTGTTGCTGGCGTTCCCGTACCTGGTGATGGCCATCTCGCTGATGGCCCTGTTCGGTCAGGGGTTCGCGAACATGGTGGTGGCGCTGGCGGTCAAGGAATGGGTCACTTCGTGCCGGATCGTGCGCAGCGAGGTGTTCGCCCTCAAGGGGGCCGCGTTCGTGGAGGCGGCCCGCGCCAGTGGGGCATCCCCGGCGCGGATTCTGTTCTTCCACCTGCTGCCGAACGTCATCCCGTCGGCGATCGTCGTCGGGACCTTGCGGGTGGGATGGGTTGTCCTGATGGAGGCGTCGCTGTCCTTCCTCGGCCTGGGGATCCAGCCCCCGCAGGCGAGCTGGGGGACGATCATTGCTGACGGGCGCGACTACCTGTTCCGGGGGTGGTGGATCTCCACGTTCCCCGGGATCGCCATCCTCCTGTTCGTCCTGGCTATGAACCTGTTCGGGGAAGGCCTGCGGGACGCGCTCGATCCGCAGCTCGCGGGGGTTCCCCTACCGGAGTGAGCCCGAGGTAGCGCGGACGATGGTCCCGCCGCCCAGGACCTCCTCTCCGCCGTAGATCACCGCCGCCTGGCCGGGGGTGATCGCTCGCATCGGCTGGCTGAACCGGACCTGGGCCGTCTCTCCCGCAGCCTTGACCTCCGCCGGGATCGCGGCGCCGCGGTACCGCACCTGAACCTCGGCTGAAAAGCGGCCTCCCGGCGGCCGGCCCGCGATCCAGGCGAGCTCGCCCGCGACGAGTTCTTCGGAATAGAGAGCCCGTTCCGGCCCCACGATCACTGCGTTTCTCGTCCCATCGAGGGCCACCACGTACAGGGGTTCCGGTGAGGGCAACCCTAGGCCTCGCCGCTGGCCGATCGTGTAGTGGGGGAGGCCCCTGTGCTCCCCGACTTCGCGGCCGGAGAGGTCGAGGATCGGGCCGGGCCGCGCATCCGCGATGAGGGCCGGGACGCCCGCTGGAGCGAAGCACAGGTCCTGGCTTTCGCGGCGCTGGGCCGCGGTCAGGCCCAACGATGCGGCGAGGGATCGGATGTCCCGCTTCGTTTTCTCTCCCACGGGAAACAGGGCGCGGGCGAGTTCCCTCTGGCCGAGAGCGTACAGGAAGTACGATTGGTCCTTGACTGGATCTGCCCCACGCAGGAGGTGGGCGCGGCCCGCGGTGCGGCGGACGCGGGCGTGATGGCCTGTGGCCACGAACTCGATCCCCCTCCGATCCGCCTCCCGGAGGAGGAGGGAGAACCGTACCACGCGGTTGCAGACGGTGCAGGGATTTGGGGTGAGCCCACGCCGGTAGGCATTGAGCGCTGGCTCCACGACGAGCGCCCGGAACTCCCGCTCCGCGGGGACCACCTCGTGGGGGATCCCCAGCTCCCGCGCGGCGAGGGCCGCTCCGTCTACGGAGCAGCAGGGGTTCTCACTCCCTCGCGAATCCCATAGCCACAGGGTGAGCCCGTGGACCTCGTACCCGTCTTCCTTGAGGAGATGGGCAGCGACGGTGGAGTCCACCCCCCCCGATAAGCCGACGAGCGCGGTCCTCTTCATCCCGGTTACGCCTCGACCCCCACGGGCACGATGCACAGGAACTGGAGGGGGATGGACCCTGCGTTCCGGAACTGGTGGCGCTCCCCCGGGGGGACAAACACCACGCTTCCCTCACCGATCGCGCGGGGACCCATCGCTGTGAGCACCGTTCCTGCCCCACGCAGGACGATCACGCCGTGTTCGAAGGGGTGGCTGTGGAAGGGGGTGTGGCCGCCGGGAGCGAGCGTGAACAGGCGCACTGCGAAGGTGGGGGCGTGGTCCGCTGGGCCGATGAGGACGCGCTTCATGGCCCCCACGACCTCCGTCCCGTGGGACACGTCCATCGCTGGGACCTCGGACATCTCCTTCACGATCACCATCGGCTCCTCCTTCATGCCGCTCGGGCGAGCAAGGGGACGTAGAGCTCATCCGGGGTCAGGGCCCCGTGGAGGCCATGCAGCTTGAACTCCTCGGTCGGCCAGAGGAGGAACCTCCGCTTGCACGACAGGACGAGGAGGTCCCCGAGCAGGACCCGCGCGGCGGGGGTCGGTTCCTCGAGCCCCCACAGGTTCCGGGCCAGGGCCTCCTCCACGGTGAATACGGTGAACTCCTGGGGGAAGAACCGGGAGAAGAACTCCGTCACCGCCCGTTCGTGCCCCCGCCGCACGAAAAGATACGAGGCCCGCGGATCCCCCACCGGGGGAAGGAGGAGCCCCTCCCGCAGCGCCGGCTGGGCGGAGCAGTCCACCATGTCCTTCACCGGATCGGCCTCATGGAACCCGTGGTCCGCGGTGACGAGGAGGGTCGCCCGGCGGGGGAGCATGTCGAGGACCTGGCTCAGCACGCGGAACACGAGCGCCACCTCGAGCTCGAACGCCTCGGTCGTCGGGCCATAGACGTGGCCAAGGCTGTCCGTGGATGGCCAGTACACGGAGAGGAGGGTTCTCCCGCGGTGGGCCAGGCCGTGGCCGAGGTGCATGACGAGATCGGATGAGGTGAGGTAGGGGACGGTCCGCGTCACCCCTCTGTACAGGGCCTTGGACAGCCCCGAGTCCGCGATGTACTTGGGCAGGAGCAGGGTCGTTGTCACCCCGGCCGCGGTCAGCCTCTCGTAGAGGGTGGACCCAGCAATGATCTGCTCAGGGGGGAGGCCCAGCTTCTCCAGGGCGTTGTCCCGCCCGCCAGGGGTCGTGAGGCGGATCATCTCCACGATCGATCCCACATCGGGACGGAACAGCTTGTACCCCAACACCCCATGGCGGATCGGGCTCGCTCCGGTGGCGAGCGAGGCGAGGGCGGCAGTGGTGGTCGAGGGGAACACCGAGGTGAGGGGGAGGTAGCTTCCCCCATCGAGGAACGGGCTGAGGTCCACGACCCCTCGCTTGAGCAAAGCCTCGAGGCTTCGGTAGCCCAATCCATCCACGATCACGCTCACCACGACCTCCGCCGGAGGGAGGCCGAGCTCCTCCTGGAGGCTTGGGCCGGAGGCGGGAAGGCCGAACAAGGACTCGATCGTCGCCGGGAAGGCGAGGAGGGAGTACCGCTCGTAGTGGGGGCGCTGGCCGCCTGTGTCATTCACGATCCGCTGGAGTACCTGTTGCCCATTCGTCATGGCTTCGGCATTATAGCCGTGACCTTCCCTCGACCTCGAAAGGAGAACGATGGAGACCTGTCCGAACGTAGAGGCGAACCTGGAGCGATGTCCCTGTACGTGGCCGAGCTGTCCGCGGAAGGGGAGTTGCTGCGCATGCCTGGCTTACCACCTGTCCCAGGATGAGCTCCCCGCATGCTGTTTCCCGCCGGAGGTGGAGCGAACCTACGACCGGTCGTTCCGCCGCTTCGTCAGCCTCCACCGATGAAAAACGCCCTCGTGGCGAGGATCCTCGATGAGGTCGCCGATCTCCTTGAGCTGGCCGATGTCCCGTTCAAGCCCCGTGCCTACCGGCGGGCAGCGCGGGCAGTGGAGGATTGTCCGACCCCGGTTGAGGAACTCGTCGCCTCCGGTCGCATCGGCGACCTCCCCGGAGTCGGGGCCTCGATCGCCGCGAAGATCGCGGAGATCGTGGCCACGGGCAAGCTCGCCTACCACGAACAGCTGAAGGAGAAGCTCCCCGTGGACCTGCGGGCCCTCACCGGGATCGCCGGGGTGGGCCCGAAAACGGCCCGCTTGCTGTACAGGGAGCTGGGGGTGAAATCCCTGGCCGACCTCGAACGGGCAGCGCGGGAGGGACGGATCCGCGATGTGAAGGGGTTGGGGGAGAAGATGGAGCAGAGGATCCGGCGTGGCCTCCGGGAGAGGAAGGGGGTCGAACAGCGGCTTCTCCTTGGGCGAGCGCTGCCGCTCGCGCGCGACCTCATGAAGCACCTAGCGACAACGGGGCTCTTTCGGCGGCTGGAGCCCGCGGGATCCCTGCGGCGGGGCAAGGAGACGGTGGGGGACCTCGACCTCCTTGCCGTCTCCGACCGACCGGAGGAGGCGGCGCAGGCGTTCTGTGCGCTGCCCGATGCCGTGGAGGTGTTGGCACGGGGGGCGAAACGGTCGTCGGTCCGGCTCTCCGACGGATTTCAGGTGGATCTGCGCATCGTGCCTGCTGCTGCGTTCGGAGCAGCCCTCCAGTACTTCACGGGTTCGAAGGAGCACAACATCCGGCTGCGCGAACGGGCCGCCGCCCGAGGGTGGAAGCTTTCCGAGTACGGCCTCTTCTCGGAGGAGGGGGAGACCCTCGCTGGCTCCGATGAAGCGGGGATCTACCGGGCCCTTGGCCTGGACTACATCCCGCCCGAGCTGCGCGAGGATCAAGGGGAGATCGCCGCCGCGGAGAGGGGTGCGCTCCCGGTCCTTGTGGACCTTTCGGAGATCCGTTGTGACCTCCACGTCCACAGCGACTGGTCGGATGGAGAGATCAGCCTGCCTGAGCTCGCTCGCGCTGCGGCGGCGCGGAAGCTCCACTGCATCGCGATCACCGATCACCTCAAGTTCGCCGCGGCCATCCCTGGCCTCTCCCCCAACGATCTGCGGCGCCAGATTGAGGACGTGCGCCGGTTGGGTGAGGCCACGAAGGAAGTGCGGATCCTGACGGGCGTTGAGGCAAACATCGCCCGGGACGGGACGGTGGATGTCCCGCGATCCCTCCTCCGCGACCTCGACCTCGTGATCGCCTCGGTGCACACCCACTTTCGCCTCGGGAGGAAGGAGATGACGGAACGCATCGTGCGGGCCGTGGAGGACGAGGCGGTGGACGTGCTCGGCCATCCCACCGGGCGCCTGATCGGGGAACGTCCCCCCTATGAAGCGGACTGGGACGAGGTCTTTCGTCGCGCGGCGAAGGCCGGGACGGCGCTCGAAGTGAACGCACATCCGCAACGGCTCGACCTCGGCGCGGAGCTCATTCGCCGGGCGATCGGGTTCGGCGTCCGGCTGACGATCGGGACCGATGCCCACATCGAATCCCATCTCGATTTCCTCGAGCTGGGGGCGATCACCGCGCGGCGGGGTTGGGCGACGGCGGAGCACCTCTTGAACACGCGTTCAGTGGACGAGCTCCTCGCCGCCCGCAAGCGGGGGCGATGAGGCGCGGGGTTTGCTCCCCGCAGCCGGGCCGCGGTACCCTGCGGCCGTGGAGGTGGTGCGATGAAGGTGGTCGGCATCGTTGGTTCGATGCGCAAGGATGGAAACACGAGCCGGCTGGTGGAGGCGGTCCTCGGCGCGGTCCGGGACGCCAAGCCCAAGATCAGAACCCAGGTCGTGCACCTCTCGGCGCTCGAAGTCGGACCCTGTCAGGGTTGCTACGAGCTGTGTTCCAAGACCCCCTACAAGTGCGTGGTCAAGGACGACTTCCCGGGTCTCCTCCAGCGGCTGGAAGAGGCGGACGGGCTCGTGATCGGATCGCCCCTCTATTACCCCATTCCGTCGCGGCTCGTCGCCCTCTGCGAGCGGGTGGTCTGCCTCGCCTATTTCCACGACCTGAGGAAGCACAAATCGGCCCACCTCCTCGAGGACAAGCCGTGCGCCCTCGTCGTGGCGACGGGGGGAAGCGATCCTTTCGATGTGTTCCGTTACCTACACGGGTTCATCCTGTCCACGCGCATGAGCCCCGTCCTGCGCAGGGGCTACCCGTACTACGGGGCAGCCGGGTGCGGGGACCTCGCCGAAGCCCCGGACAGGCCGCTTGCGGGGGCGGCGGAGCTGGGGTGGCTCCTCGCCGCCGCCATCGAGGAGTGACGGGGACGGATGTGCTGTCTCCTCGGGTCGCTGGTCGCGGCGTGGCAGCCCCGGGACGTCGTGGGACTGGCGGAGGCCCTCCGCTCCCTCCTCCGCCTCGTCCGCGACTACACCGCGCTCAACCTCCTCCTCTTCGAGGGGCGGTCCCTCGTTGCCCTCTGCCAATACACGACCGATCCTGAGTACTACACGCTCTGGTGGCGCGTGGATGTCGACGAAGTGGTCGTCGCCTCCGAGCGGACCGATGGCCGCCCCGGCTGGCAGGCGCTGCGGAACGGGGATCTCCTGTGGGTCGAACCGGGTCTGGAGGTGTCACGGGTTTCCGTCACCTCTTGAGCGGGCCTGCCCCTCCGCACAAGGCTGGGCGCCGTCCGAGCGACGACGCCCTCCGTATGCATCACCTATCTGGTCCGCCCGCTAGAGGAGCTTCATCGCGAACGAGATGCTCAGGTCCTTGGTCCACTCTGCCGCGCCGGGAGCTCTGCTCAGCCCGAGGCTGACCCCGACGGTGGCCCGTCCGAGGGAGAACGCGACCTGTACGGTCATCGAGACCGAGTCTACGGGGTCGAGGTCAAGGGGCTTTACCCGCCTGTAGGCGACGCTCCCCTGGAGGGACGAGGTCGCGCTCAGCCCTTGCTCGTAGGACAAGTTCGCGGTGAGGGTGTGTTGGTTGACGAGGTCAAACGGCCCCTCCGCCACAGCGCGGAGGAGGAGCTGGGCATCCGGTCCCGGGGCATAGGCCGCGTCCGTGGAGACGGTCACCACGACATCCTGAGGCCCGCCATAGGGGTCGGCGAGCTCGTAGCCGAGGCCGGCCTGGATGGCCCAACCGCAGTACCGCTCTGCCCCTGTGGCGAGGACCTCGTCCTCCACGGCGAGCACGGTGCGGGGATCGAGGCTCGTCCCGGCAGCGTTCTCGATCAGGCCGACCACGGCCGCCACGAGGTCCTCGGTCTCGGCATACTCGATCGCCCGGCCGATCTCCGCAGCGACGGCGAGGAGCGTGGCATCGGGCAGCGCCTCCGTGATCTGTCCGCGGCCGAGGAGGATGGTCTGGATTCGCATTGCCTTGGCGAGGGGAGTCACGTCGGCGAACCGTCCGTAGCCGCCTCCGACGCTCACCGTCAGCGCCGGCTTGGGCTGTCCGAGGACATGCCCCGCGTTGAGGCCGGCGAACCCGAACACGGGCTCCCCCTCGACGAAGTAGTAGCGCAGGGTGCCGGACCCGCTCGCCGTAGCACTGGCGAGGGCGAGGTCTGCGAACCCGAGTTCGCCAAGGCCGGACAGCGTGTACCCGAAGCCTGGTGAATCGTAGAGCCTGCTGAAGTTGGCCGTGGCCCGGCCCGCGTTGACGTCGACCCCCGGCGTTGTCGGTGCATCGAAGTACCGGTAGGTTCCCGAGAGCCATGCGCTGGTGAGGTCGGTGAGCGGCGGCTTGTAGTCGCATAGCCCGATCGCTCCTGCCCCGCTCAACGCACTGCCCACCACCACACCCACCAGAAACACGATGTTTCTCTTCATCGGTTCCTCCTCTCCCACGACCTTATCCCGTGGGCGATACCCATTATACACCCTCGAGGGCCGGCATGCCTAGACGCAATCGGCGTGTCGTCACAGGTACGTGTCGAGGAGGGCGAGGATCTTCCGCAGGGGATCCACATCGGCAGTGGTGAACTGCGCTGGCTGGTGGGAGTCGGCATCGAACACCGCCACCACGCGGCCCTCCTTCATCACCGGAAGGGCGATCTCGCTCTGGGCGCGGGGGTCGCAGGGGACGTGGCCTGGGAAGAGCCGAACATCGGGCACGACCACGGGCTGGGCACTGCGCCAGCAAGCGATGCACACGCCCTCTCCCCGCAGGACCTGGCACGCCACGGGTCCCTGGTAAGGGCCGACGTGGAGCTCGTGTTCGGCGACCAAGTAGAACCCGGTCCAAGAATGGTGGGGCATCTTTGCGTGCAGGACCGCGCACACGGTGGCCATCGCCGCGATGAGGTTCGGCGAGTTCCCAACGATCAGATCGCGGAGCTGGGCGTGGATCCGGTCGTACCTCCCCGCACGACCTTCGGCCGCATCATGGCTGGACATGGGTCGTCGGGTCGATCATCCGGAACCGCGACCAATCGTAGTGCTGCGCCGCGAGGCGCTGCTGGATCCCGGCGAGGACTTCCTGCGGGAGGGTCGGGGTGCGGGGGAGGATCCAGCCGTAGTTCCGAATGGGGTAGCCAACCACGGCGTAGGTGTAGTCCGGCGCGAGGTCGATCACCCAGTAGTCGGCGGGGAAGAAGCGCAGGCCGAGGAAGTTGACGAAGCTCACCTTGAGGTTGGCGGGGGCCTTCGGGTCGGGGACCCAGGCCTGGGCGCGGGCCTCGATCCTCCGCCCGTCCGCCGAATAGCACACGTTGAAGACGTCGATCTGCCCGTTCGGGAGGAGGGTGTAGGTGGCGGTGGTCCCCCGGGTGCAGTTTCGTTCGAACGTGGTGGGGATGCTCGCCACCGCGTACCACGTCCCGAGGTAGCGGGTGAGGTCGAGCTCGTGCACCGCCTGAAGCGGCGGCTTCGCCCCGAGGATCCCCGTCACGACCAGGCCCACCGCGCGGGCCGCCGCGATCCAGAACATCAGGTTGCCGTGCCCCATGATGGCATGGTACCCCATGTCCAGCCCCTTCACCGCTGAACCTGATCTCTTGCGGAGCCGAAGGTTCCGGGGATCGGTTCATGCAGGGCCTCGCCTCGGCGTTCCCCTCCCATCGCGTTCTCGCCTCGCCGTCGCCTGGGTGAAGGATCGTGTCCGCTCCTGCGGCTAGGATTCGGCCATGGATCGAGCACGGGGACTCGCACAGACCTACGTCGGCCGGCCAGGGGTGATGGGGATCTACCTCGTCGGGTCGGCGAGCCGGCCGTTCCGGACCGGATCTCCGACTACGACAGCGAGGTCGCGCTCGACGACGCAGCCTACGAGCGGACCGGGCTTGAGGAGCGGCACGTGTTCGCGATCGACGAGGGCCCGCCGCGGCGGGTGGATCACGAGTTCTACCTCCGGCCGTGGAGGGAGCTTCGGGCGATGGAGCGCTCCCCCCTCGACCTCGACCACTACCCCTTCCAGCACCCAGCGATCCTGCACGATCCGCAGGGCAAGCTTGCCGCCCTGTTTCCCGGCCTCACGGTGCTCCCGCCCGAGGGGCAGAAGACCCGCCTCAAGGTCCACTACCTGGAGGCCTTGTTCGCCCTTGGCCGGGCGGCCAAATGCCTCGACCGCGACAACGATCTCGCCACACGGCTCGTCCTCGGCGAGGGGGCGGTGGCCCTGATGAAGCTCCTCGCCCTGGCCTGCGGCTCATGGGCCCCCACCCGCCATTGGGCCGCAGAGGAGCTCCGGCTCCTCGGCGTCCCGGAGCGGATCCTCAGCGCGGCCGGCGATCTCCTTGCCGCTCCGTCCTCGGATCGAATCACGGCGGTGCGGGATGGGCTCCACGCCTGGCTCGATGCACGGGGCGAGACGTTCCACCACGATCGGATGGGCCCCATCCGCTGGGCGTTCCTCAGCGGGGACGGGAAGGCCGCGTTCCGCACCTGGGGCGCTTGGTGAGGGATCCTCGGGCCGCTCGGGCGTGGAGCCTCAAGCGACGCGGCGAGAACCGGACTCCCACGGCAGGAACCGTGAACCGCCCGTCGTTGGCGGCCCGGCGGGGCGGTTGCGGGTCACGGGCCGGCGCGGTCCCGTGTCCGCGACAGGATCACTAGAACTGCGACAGGAACCGGATATCGTTCTGATAGAACAGGCGGATGTCCTCGATCCCCCACCGGAGCATCGCCATCCGCTCCACCCCGAGCCCGAACGCGAACCCGGTGACCTCCTCCGGGTCGCAACCGACCTCGGTGAGCACGGCCGGATCCACCATCCCCGCTCCCATGATCTCCAGCCACGCCCCGGGGGGCTTGCGGATGTGGACCTGGGCTGAGGGCTCGGTGAACGGGAAGAAGTCCGCGGAGATGCGCATCTCGTACCCCGGGCCGAAGAACGCGGTCACGAACTCCCGGAGGATCCACTTGAGGTGGGCGAACGTGAGCCCCTTCTCCACCCACAAGAGCTCGATCTGGTGGAACACCGGGGAGTGGGTGGCGTCGGGGTTGTCCCGGCGGTAGCAGCGGCCGGGGCAGATGATGCGCACGGGTGGAGGCTGGGACTTCATGACCCGGATCTGCACGGGCGACGTGTGGGTGCGCAGGAGGAGTCCCTCGGCGATGTAGAACGAGTCCCACTCGTCGCGGGCGGGGTGGTCGGCCCCGATGGCGAGGGCCTCGAAGTTGTAGTAGTCCGTCTCCACCTCCGGGCCGCTGGCGACGTCGAACCCAAGGCGGAGGAAGATCTCCTCGATCTCCCGGCGGACCTGGGTCAGGGGGTGGAGGCGGCCGAGGGGCCGCCAGGTCCCGGGCAGGGTGAGGTCGTACCGCTCCCCGGCGAGCCGGGCCTGGAGGGCCTCCCGCTCCACCTCCGCCCGCCGGGCCTCCAGGGCCGCGGCGATCTCGTCCTTGAGGGCGTTGAGGAGCTTCCCGGCGGCGGCCCGGGCCTCGGCGGGCAGGGTGCGCAGGGAGTCAAACGCCGTCGCGAGCGCCCCCTTGCGGCCGAGGAACCGAACCCGCAGGGCCTCGAGGGCCTCCGGATCGTGGGCCGAGGCGCTCGCTTGGGCCCACTCCCTCCGGACCTCCTCGCATCGCGCCCGCAGCTCTTCCAGCGTCATCGCGGGCTGGATTATACTATCCACAGCTTGGGTTGGACACGGGGACTCCGCTCGTGTAGAACGCTCCAACCCAGGCGGCCAGCAGGGTCCGGGGGTTCACAAGGGGGCCGAATGGACTACGCGCGACGGCGGGAGGAACTGGGACAGAGGCTACAGGATGAGGGGCTGGATGCGTTCCTCATCATCAGCCTCGAACGATCGGACCAGGCGAATCTGCGGTACCTCACTGGGTTTACAGGGTCAACGGGGGGCCTGATCATGGGAGAGAAGCCCCTCTTCGCCACCGACTCTCGGTATACGGAACAGGCGGGGAAGGAAGTGCTGGGGGTGCCCATTGAGGAAGTGAAAGGTCATTGGCTCTCTTGGCTTGCCGAGAGGCTGACTGCGCTTGGCGTGAGACGGGTGGGGCTCGGTGCCCACCGAACGAGCCTCCACGTCTATCAGGAACTCGGCCGGCTCGCCCCAGAGATCGAGTTCATTCCCAGGATCGGGATGGTCGAGAATCTGCGGAGGATCAAGTCGGACGAGGAGGTCGCGCGGATCTCCGACGCGGCGAGGCTCACCGATGAGGGCCTGCGCTGGATCGTGGGGAGGCTTGCCCCGGGGCAGAGGGAGCGCGAGGTGGCCCTCGACCTCGAGGTCTGGTACCGCCGCAACGGGGCGGACGGGGTGGCGTTCGAGCTCATCGTCGCCAGCGGCCCGGGGAGCGCCATGCCCCACTACCGGCCTGGGGAGCGGAGGATCGCCCGCGGGGACGTGGTCCTGTTCGACGTGGGCGTTCGGCTCGATGGGTACTGTTCGGACCTGACCCGGGTCGTGGCCGTGGGCGATCCCGGGCGCGAGGCCCGTGAGGCGTACCGGGTCGTGCTCGAGGCCAACCGCGCGGGCCTGGCCGCGGTGCGGGCGGGCCGGGCGGGAAAGGACGTGGACAGGGCGGCCCGGGACG
>DSBZ01000248.1 GCA_011057175.1 Candidatus Acetothermia bacterium | reverse complement strand
GGACTGGCCACCGATACAGGCCGGATCCCTGGCCCGGCGGTGCGAGCCGACCTCACGCTCGCGATGGGAGCGCTCAAGCCGTGCCACCTCCTCCCCCCCGCGGCGGAGCTTTGCGGCGAGGTGCGGGTTGTGGACGTGGCCTACCCGCCGGACCTGGGGGCCGAGGTGCCGGCCCTGGCCCATGTCCTGGAGGCAGCCGACGTCCGGGCCATGCTCCCCGCCCGGCCGAGGTTTGGGCACAAGGGAACGTTCGGGAGGGTCCTCGTCGTGGGCGGGTCGGTGGGGATGGCGGGCGCCGTTGCCCTCGCCGCAGAGGGAGCATTGCGCGCCGGGGCGGGGCTGGTGCACGTCCTCGCTCCGGAGCCGGTATTCCCCATCATCGCCGGCCTCGTCCCCGAGGCCCTCGTCCACCCTGGGCCGACCACGGATGGCGCGTTCGCTCCGGAGGCGGCCGCGGAGGCGGTGCGGCTGGCCGAGGGCATGGACGTCGTCGTGGTGGGACCTGGCCTGGGTCGGAGTCCCGGCCCAGCGGAGGTGGTGCGGGCGCTCGTCCTGGGGCGCATCCCTCTCGTCGCCGATGCCGACGCGCTGTTTGCCCTCGCCCAGGACCCCTTGCTTCTCGCCGGGGGCCACGGGGAGATCGTCCTCACCCCCCATCCCGGCGAGTTCGGCCAGCTGGTGGGAGTGGACCCGGAGGAGATCGTCCCCGGGAAGATCCAGTGGGCGCGGGAGAAGGCCGCGGACTGGCGGGCGACGATGGCCCTCAAGGGGCCTCCGACAGTCATCGCCTCCTCCGCGGGCGACGTGTACCTCAATACGACGGGGAACACCGCCCTCGCCCATGGGGGATCGGGTGACGTCCTCGCCGGGATGATCGGGGGTCTGTGGGCGAGCGGGGCCCGGTCCGTGGACGCCGCGTGCGCGGCCGCGTTCGTCCACGGCCGGGCCGCGGAGCGCCTCACCTGTGGGCGGGCAGCCCGGGCAGTGCTGCCCACGGATCTCATCGCGGCACTTCCCGAGGCGCTCGCCGAGATCGAACGGTAGCGCTCGTGCGCCTCTTCGACACCCACGCCCACCTCGACTTCCCCCATTTCCGGGCCGATCGGGACGAGGTGCTCCGTTCTCTGCGTGAGGAACGGGTCGCCATCCTCAATGTGGGGACCGACCTCCGCTCATCGGAGGCATCCCTCGATCTCGCCCGGCAGCACGCGTTCGTGTTTGCGACGTGTGGGGTTCATCCGCACGGTGCGGGGGAGTTCACCACCGAGGTCGAGACCCAGCTCGACACGCTTCTCCGGAACGGTGCGGTGGCGGTGGGCGAGTGCGGGCTCGACTTCTACCGCGACCTCTCCCCGCGCGACCTCCAGGTCGCCGCGTTCCGGGCCCAGCTTCGGCTGGCGCGGCGGCGGGATCTCCCGGTGATCCTCCACGAGCGCGCGGCGTGGGAGACGTTTCTCTCCGTGCTGCGGGAGGAGCGGCCGCCGCGGGGGGTGGTTCACGCCTTCTCCGGCAACGCGGCGCGGGCTCGGGCGATCGTCGCCCTCGGGCTCCACCTCGGGATCGGGGGCCCCCTCACCTACCCCAAGAACGATGCCCTGCGCCAGGCCGTGCGCGCCGTTCCCCTCGACCGGATCCTCGTCGAGACCGATTCCCCGTACCTCCCCCCCGAGCCGTACCGGGGGAAGCGCAACGACCCGGGCAAGGTCCGCCTCGTCGTCGCGCGGCTCGCCGCCCTGCGGGGGATGCCCGTGGCCGAGGCCGCCGACGCGACGTGGGCGAGCGCCTGCCAGCTGTTCGCCGTTTCGCCCCGGTTCTAGGCGAGGTGGCCCCGCTCCCGGAGTGAGGTGTAGCCCGTCTTCGTGACGATGAGGTGGTCGAGGACCTCGATCCCGAGGATCCGGCCGGCCTCGACGAGCTGGCGGGTGAGGGCGCGGTCGTCCCCGCTGGGCTCGGGGTTCCCGGAGGGGTGGTTGTGGGCGAGGATCACCGCCGCCGCCCGGTCGGCGATCGCGTCGGCGAACACCTCCCGGGGGTGGACCAGGCTCGAGGTGAGGAGCCCCACCGTGACCACCCGGCACTCGATGACCTCGTGGGCGCCGTTCAACGTGAGGGTCACGAAGTGCTCCTGCTTGCGGTCGCGGATCGGGGCGAGGTAGGGGAGGGCGTCCTGGGGGGTCTCCACCCGCCCCGGGCCCCGCTGGAAGTGGCGCCGGGCGAGCTCGAGCGCAGCGAGGATCTGGCACGCCTTGGCCTCGCCCACCCCGGCAAAGCGCGTGAACTCCGCGAGCCCCCACCGGGAAAGGTTCGGCCCCGCCTCCTTGAGGAGGGCTGAGGCGAGCTCGACCGCGCTTTTCCCCTTCGTGCCCGTGTGGATGAGGACCGCGAGGAGCTCGGCGTCCGACAGGGCCTGGGGGCCGCGGGCGCGGAGCTTCTCCCGCGGCCGCTCGAACTGGGGCAGGTCCTTGATCCGCTTCCCGTTCATCCCTCCCGGATCATAGCCCGTTACGCCCCCAGGCGGGGGCGTCCGATCGGCGTGGGGTACCACGCCGGGTTCGCTCCCACCAGGATGACCCGGCCCGGGACGTACTCCCGGTCCCGCTGGTAGTAGAACTCCCGGGTCACCTCGCGCCCCCCCACCCCGCCGCCAGGAGCTGGGGCTCGACCAGGTTGGCCCGGGTGTCGGCCTCGTTCATCCCCATCGCGGCCCCGTGGTCCCCCGCGCCCCAGGGGAGAGCACGCCTCGCACGCTGGCCATGGCGGGATGGTAGCGACAGGGACAAGCCGCGCCAAACGGGAGACGCTGGACTGGGCGGGGTTCGCGGCTACCATTCCCGCCGATGGCGAGCGAGGTCCACGTCGCGTTCCTTTGGCACATGCACCAGCCGTGGTACGCCCTCCCGGGTTCGGCGGAGAACCTCCTCCCCTGGACCCGCCTCCGGGCGGCCAAGGACTACACGGACATGGCGGCGTGGCTCGAACGGTGGACGGTCCCGGTCACGGTCAACTTCACCCCGTCCCTTACGGAACAGCTCCGCCGCTACGCCGCGGGCACCCTCACGGACGCCTACCTCCCCTCGTGCGCCGGCCCCCACGCCCTGGCTGAGCTGCGGTCGGGAGCCGTCCCGCTCCCCATCGCCCGGCGCGGACTGCCCGCGCCTGACCCCGCGGCCCTCTGCGGGGACAGGAGCCCTGACGGGGAGCGACGCCTGTGGGGGTGGTTCCTCCTCGCCTGGATCGGTCAGTCGGTCCTGGAGGCGGACCCCGACCTCCGGGCGCTATGGGAGAGGGGATCGTTCTCGTCGGCGGAGGTCGCTGCGCTCGAGGAGCGACAGCGTGGAATCGTGGCCGAGGTCGTCCCCCGGTACCGCCGCCTCGCAGAGGATGCGGGGATCGAGCTCACGGCCACACCGTTCTACCACCCCATCCTCCCCCTCCTCCTCGACACGGCGGCCGCGCGGCGGTCCCAGCCCCACGACGAGCTCCCCCCCTTCTCCGCGCCGGACGATGCGCGCGAGCAGGTTCGGCGCGCCCTGAATCACCATGCCACGGTATTCGGACGGCGGCCCAACGGGATGTGGCCCGCCGAGGGGGCGGTCAGCACCGCCGCCGCGGGGCTCCTCGCCGGGGAGGGTGTGCGCTGGATCGTCACCGACGGCGGGATCCTCGCCCGCTCGCTCGGGCGGGCGCCATCGCCCGAGGAGCTGCACCGGCCGTGGCGGTTCCGGACCGGAGACGGCGAGATCATCATCCTCTTCCGCGACACGCACCTCTCGAACCTGATCGGGTTCGACTACCACCGCTGGCCACCCGCTGAGGCCGCTAGGGACCTCCTCCAGCGCCTGCGCAGGAACGGTACGGCCTGGCACGGAGCGCGTCCTCCGCTCGTCCTCATCGCCATGGACGGGGAGAACGCGTGGGAGTTCTACGACCGCAATGGCCGCCCATTCTTCGAATCCCTCTACCGCCAGCTCCGCGACGAGCGCCCCATCGTGCCCACCACGATCTCGGGATACCTCGATCGGTTCGGGGTGGAGGCGGTGCTGGGCGACCTGTGGTCCGGGTCGTGGATCGACGCCGATTTCCGGACCTGGATCGGCCACCCCTCTCAGAACGCAGGTTGGGAGCAGCTGGCTCGTGCCCAGGCCGCCGCGGCCGCGGCGTCGCCGGGGCCTGGCCGGACCCGGGCTCATGACCACCTCCTCATCGCCGAGGGAAGCGACTGGTTCTGGTGGTATGGTCCCCGGCACTCCTCGCCCCACGAGCCCGTGTTCGACCGATTGTTCCGCGCGCGCCTCGCCCAGGTGTACGCGGAGATCGGCCGTCCCATTCCCTCCGATCTTGTCCCCTAGGCCCGCTGCGCGCCGAACGGGGCACGGGTAAAGTAGGCGCGACGGAAGGCACCGAAGGAGGCACGCGTGCGCGGGGTTGTGACGTTCGTGCTGGCAGGGGGACGAGGGGAACGGCTGTACCCGTTGACTCGGGACCGGGCCAAGCCCGCGGTCCCGTTTGCTGGCCTGTACCGGATCATCGACTTCACCCTCACCAACTGCCTCCACTCCGGGCTCCGGCAGGTGTTCGTCCTCACCCAGTACAAGTCCCTGTCGCTGGAACGACACATCCACCAGGGGTGGGCGGTCTTCTCCCCGGCGGTGGGGGAGTTCATCACTACCATCCCACCCCAGCAGCGGATCGCCGACCATTGGTACCTCGGGACGGCCGACGCGATCTGGCAGAACTGGTACTCAGTGGAGCGGTTCGCCGCCGAGCATGGGCCGCCGGAGGCGATCCTCATCCTCGCAGGCGACCATGTATACAAGATGGACTACCGGGTCATGCTCGACCACCACCGCGAGGCAAGGGCCGACCTCACGGTGGCCACACTCGCCGTGCCCCGCGCCGCGGCGGCAGGGCAGCTTGGGGTCCTCATCGTGGACGGGGAGCGCAGGGTCCTCCGCTTCCAGGAGAAGCCGGCCGAGCCCACCCCATCCCCCGACGATCCGGGGGTATGCCTCGCCTCGATGGGGATTTACGTGTTTCGGCCCGAGATCCTGGCGCGGCGGCTCGAGGAGGATGCCGCCGACTCCAGCTCGTCCCACGACTTCGGCCGCGATATCGTCAACCGCATGGTGGGGGAGGACCGGGTCGTCGCGTTCCCGTTCGAGCTTGGAAACAAGAACCCCATCCCCTATTGGCGGGACGTGGGCACAGTGGATGCCTACTGGGATGCGCACATGGACCTCGTGGCGGTGACCCCCCAGTTCGACCTCTACGATCGCCGGTGGCCGATCCACACCCACCACGAGCCGTGGCCGCCGGCGAAGACGGTGCACGAGGAGCCAGGACGGACCGGAAGCGCCGTAAGCTCGCTCCTCTCCCCGGGGTGCATCGTGTCCGGGTCCCACGTCTTGCGGTCCATCCTCTCGCCGGGGGTCCGCGTGAACAGCTTCGCCACCGTGGAGGACTCGGTCCTCCTCGCCGGGGTGGACGTGGGGCGCGGAGCGCGGATCCGCCGCGCGATCGTGGACAAGGGGGTCCGTATCCCCCCCGGGGAGATCATCGGTTACAATCCCGACCAAGACCGGAGCCGGTTCACCGTGACCGAGAGGGGGATCGTCGTCATCCCCAAGGAAGCGCGGTTCTAGCGAGATCAGCACCGGTCAGAGGAGGCCGCATGCCGTATCTGGGAGGGAGAGAGCTGGGGCAGGTGTACCGCCGGGCCAAGGCCGAGCGGTTCGCCCTCATCGCGAGCAACATCGCTGAACCTAACGTGCTCCTCGGGATCCTCGCCGCCTACGAGGGGGCGCGGAGCGATCTCCTCGTGCAGGTCTCGCTGGGAGCGGCGAAGTTCGCCGGAGGGGGCCGCCCCCTCGCCGGACTGCGCGCGCTCGTCCGCTATGTCCAGGCCCTGGCGGCCGAGACGAAGATCGGGGTGTTCGTGAACCTCGATCACGTCACCCCGGACCAGGTGGATGCCTTCATCCGCCCCGCCCTCGCCGAAGGCCTGTGTTCGTCGGTGATGATCGATGCCTCGGCGTTGCCCCTCGCGGACAACGTCCGCGCCACGCGGGCTGTGGTCGAGCTCGCCCGGCCGTACGAGGTCCTCGTGGAGGGGGAGCTCGGGCTGATCCGGGGGGTCGAGGACGAGATCGCCTCGGATGAGGCGTTCTACACGGACCCTGACGAGGCCCTGCGCTTCGTCGCCGAGACGGAGGTCGACCTCCTCGCGATCTCGGTGGGGACCGAACACGGGGTGTCGGCAGGCCGCGAGCTCGAGCTGCGGCCGGACATCGCCCAGGCCGTGGATGCCCGGCTCGCAGCGGCGGAGCTTGCCCGCCCGCTCGTCCTCCACGGCGCTTCGGGCCTCTCTGCGGATCAGGTGCGGACCCTCATCCAGGCCGGGATCTGCAAGGTGAACAAGGACACGACCTACCAGTACGTGTACGCCCGCGCCGCTGCGGAGTTCTTCGCGAGGAGCAAAGCGGAGATCCTCCCCCCCATCGGGGCGGCGTTCGACCCGATCACGTTCGATGCCCAGAATGGGAAGTGGCGCCCCAATAAGAAGGTGTTCGATCCGCGGGTGGTGGGACGGGAAGTCCAGAATGCGATTCGCAGCGTAGCGGCGGAGATGATCGTTCAAGCTGGATCGGGAGGGAAGTCGCTCTATGTCTGAGTTGGAGAGGATCGGTGTCTTGACCGGCGGGGGGGACTCCCCGGGGATCAACGCCGCGATCCGGGCCATCGTCCGGCGGGCGCAGCCGGCGGGCCTCGATGTGGTCGGGTTCCGCGACGGATGGAGGGGACCGGTGGAGGACGACCTCGTGCCGCTCGGACGGGCCGAGGTGACGGGGATCCTCCACATCGGGGGAACGATCCTCGGCACCTCACGCACCAACCCATTCGAGAAGGATCGGGCCACGGGCGAGTGGAAGCCGACCCCCAAGGTCGAGCGGATCCTGGACACGCTCCACCGGCGGCAGATCGATGCTCTGATCGCGATCGGGGGCGATGACACCCTCGGCGTCGCCCATCGCCTGGCCGCTTATGGGGTGAACGCGGTGGGGATCCCCCAGACGATCGACAACGACATCGGGGGCACGGACTACGCGATCGGTTTCCATTCCGCCCTCGCTGTCGTCACTGATGCCCTGGACCGGCTGCACACGACGGCCCACGCCCACCACCGTGTGCTCATCGTGGAGGTCATGGGGCGGGATGCTGGCTGGATCGCGATCCTGGGTGGCATGGCTGGAGGCGCGGATGTGATCCTCGCTCCGGAAGAGCCGTTTTCGGTTCGCGAGGTGGCGGATGCCCTCCGCCAGCGGTTGGAGGCGGGCCGCAGGTTCTCGATCATCGTCGTCGCTGAGGGGGCGCGGCCGGCCGAGCTCGGGGGGAAACAGGTGGCTCAGGAGGGCCGGGTGGATGCGTTCGGGCACACCCAGCTCGGGGGAGTGGGGTACTGGCTCGCCGCCGAGCTCGACAAGGAGAACCTCCCGCTGACCCCCCGCGTCACCGCGCTCTCCTACCTCCAGCGGGGAGGGGTTGCCACCCCGTTCGACCGCCTCCTGGCCACGCGGTTCGGGGTCGCGGCGGTGGAGTTCGCTCTCGCCGGTCGGTACGATGCGATGACCGCCCTGCGTGGCCCCGACGTGGTGCCCGTCCCCCTTGCCGAGGCCCTCGCCGGGTGTCCGAAGCCGGTCGGGCCGGAGTTCCTCGCCCTGGCCCGGAACATCGGAGTGAGGTGAGCCGTATGATGCGGAAGTCGCTGCTGGTCGTCCTCTTCCTCGGCGTGCTCGCTGTGGGCGCCGGCCCCGGCGATGCCCCGTTCTCGCCCCTCGACCAGGTCTATCAGGTCATCCGCTACTACTACTACCGGTCCGACGAGATCTCCGATACCGACCTCCTCCATGGCGCGATCGGGGGCGTGATCGATGCCCTCGGCGATCCCTACTCTACGTTCTTCACCCCCGAGGAGTACCGGAGTTGGCAGGATTCCCTGTCTGGGGAGTACTCCGGGGTCGGGATCGAGATCACGATCCGCGAGGGACGGATCACCGTGGTCACGCCGTTCCCCGGCACCCCGGCTGAAGCGGGGGGCATCCGCCCTGGGGACTGGATCCAGGCCGTGGATGGGGAGTCCACTGAAGGGTGGACCCTGGAGAAGGCGTCCTCGCGCATCCGCGGCCCGGCAGGGACGACCGTCGTCCTCACGCTCCAGCACGAGGACGGGACGGTGCGGGAGGTCCCGCTCATCCGGCAGCGGATCCAGATCGAAGGGGTCCTTGCCGAGTACCGTCCCGAGGAGAAGGTTGGCTACGTACGAATTCTGCGGTTCGACTTCGATACCCCGGGCCTCCTTGGAAAGGCGCTCTTCTCGTTCCCCCTTCAGGACCTGGCCGGCCTCGTGATCGACCTCCGCAACAACCCCGGCGGGATCCTGTCCGCCGCGGTGGAGGCGACGAGCTACTTCGTGGACCGGGGCGTGGTCGTCGTCACCCGCGGCCCGTCGTTCGGCGAGCGAACGTATACCTCCCGCGGCAACAGTGTCCCCAACCTGCCGCTTGCCGTCCTCGTCAACAGGGGGACAGCGTCGGCCTCCGAGATCATGGCCGGAGCGATCCAGGACCACGGGACGGGGGTCCTCGTCGGCACCCCGACGTTCGGGAAGGGCCTCGTTCAGGAGATCGTGATGCAGCTCGCCGATGGGGGGGCGATCAAGCTCACCACGGGGGAGTACTTCACCCCCGCGGGACGCAGCGTTCACGATGTGGGATTGACCCCGGACATCCTCGTCGAGCGGAGGGAGGGCGAGAGAGGGGACCCCGAGCTCGAGGCCGCATTGGCCTGGATCCGCGAGCAGGTGGGAGTGCCAGTGGGAGCAGGGCGATGAGGCAGCGCGTCTGGCAGCGGATCGACGAGCTCGCACCCCAGCTGTGGGACCTCGCGCTCAGGATCCACGCCCATCCCGAGCTCGGGTTCGAGGAACACAAGGCCGCCGCGTGGCTCGAGGAGGCGCTGGAGGAGGGAGGGTTCGCGGTGGAGCGGGGCGCAGGCGGCCTCCCCACGGCGTTCCGCGCCGTCCATCCCGCACAGAAACCGGGCCCCCGCGTGGCGCTCCTCGCCGAGTACGATGCCCTCCCCGAGCTCGGCCACGCTTGCGGTCACAACCTGATCGCCACGATCGCGGTGGGGGCAGCTCTCGGCCTCGCCGCGGTCAAGGGCGAGGTCCCGGGAACCCTCGTCGTCCTCGGGACCCCCGCCGAGGAGGGCGGAGGGGGGAAGGTCAAGCTCATCCAGGCCGGCCTGTTCCGGGACCTGGACGCGGCGATGATGGTCCACCCTTCGGATCGAACCCTCGTCGACCGCGGGTCGCTCGCCATCACCGAGGTCGAGATCGCGTTCCAGGGCGTGGCGGCCCACGCCTCGTCCGAGCCGGATAAGGGGGTCAATGCCCTCGATGCCGTGATTCAGACGTTCATCGGCCTGAATGCCCTCCGCCAGCACATCCGGGACGGGGCGCGCATCCACGGGATCATCACCCACGGCGGCCTCAAGCCGAACATCGTGCCCGAATACGCTGCGGCACGCTTCTACGTGCGGGCGGCGGAGAACGAGTACCGGGACGAGCTCGTGGAGAAGCTCCGCCGCTGTGCCCAAGGGGCGGCCCTCGCCACGGGGGCGAAGCTCGACTTCCGCTTGGTCGGTCACGCCTACAAGGCGATCCGGCCCAATCGAGCGCTCGCCGCTGCCTTCGCCCGCCACATCGAGCTCCTCGGTTACCCGGTGGAGAAGCCCGAGGGGGGCATGGGGTCCACGGACATGGGCGATGTATCGTGGGAGGTGCCAGCGATCCACCCCTACATCCGGATCGGCCCGGGCGTGATCCCTGGCCACTCCCGGAAGTTCTGCGAGGCCGCCCGATCCGAGCCGGCGAAGGAAGCGATGCTCGCCGCGGCGAAGGCCCTCGCTGCGGTGTGCCTCGATCTGTGGACCGATCCCGCCCTCTTCCACCGGGTTCGGGTGGAGTTCGCGGGAGCTTAGGGCACGGGGTCATTGCCTCCCGGGTGCCACGGGCCACAGCGGGCGAGGCGCCGCAGGGAGAGCCACCCGCCACGAAGGAGCCCGTAGCGCAGCACGGCTTGCCGGGCGTACTCCGAGCACGAGGGATGGAACCGGCACCGCGGGGGGAGAACGGGGGACACGATCCGCTGGTAGGCGTACAGCGGGAGGACGAGCATCTGCCGCCATCGTCTCACCACAGGTACGCGGTGGACGAGATGATGATGCTCTGCTTCCACGCCGGGGCCTCCGCTACCTTCGCGAACTCCATCTGCAGGGAAACGCCGACCCAGCCCCAGCTCATCTCCAGCTGGAACAGGGCGGACTGGGTCCCCGCCGGAAGCTGCCCCCGCGGCTTGTCCTGAAACAGGCTGTACCGAGTGGAGAAGGTGATGACATCGTCGAGTCTCGTCTCGAACGTCACCTCCAGGACGAGGGTGTACTGGTCGGTGATCCAGTACGGGCCGGCGACCTTCGATCGCAGGAGGAGCTGGGAGTTCGCGTCCGTGGCCACAGCCGCATCGAGCGCCAGCGAGATCAAGAGGTCGCGCGGGCCACCCTTGGGGTCGAAGATCTCGTACGCGATCCCCGCCTGGGCCGTCCAGCCGCAATGCCTCTCCCGCCCGGTCTGGGCGATGATCTGCTCGATCGCGAGCCCGGTTGCGGCATCGAGCTTCCGTGGCAGGTCCTGGTCGCTCAGTGCCTGCTCGATGAGAGCAACGACGTGCTCCGCGCGCTCCGCCGCGGTGCCCTCCTCCCCAATCGCCACGGCCACCGCCAGGAGGACATCCTCGGCAAGGGCCGCGGGGATGACCCCCCGGGCGATGAGCACGGCTTCGATCTGGATCGCCTTGGCGAGCGGGGTCACGTTGTAGAAGCGGCCATGTCCCAACCCCGCCTCGACCTCGACCCGCGGTTGAGGAGCCGCCTTGTCCAAGGCGATCTCGAACCCCCCGAAAGAGTAGAGGGGCAGGCTTCGGCCCAAGTACTGGCGGACCGCCCCGCTCGCTTCCACCCGCGCCTGGACGAGGTCCAGGGAGCGGAAGGTCAGCTGACCCCCTCCCCCGAGGGTGAACCCCTCCGCGGGGCTGTCGTGCTGGCGGCGCGCATCGAACGATAGCCAGCCCGCGCTCAGGGTGAACCCCGGCGTAGTCGGGTCATCCACGTGTTGGTAGAAGAACGAGACCTTGCCTTGGAGGAATTCCGTGGTCGGAGTTCGGTAGTCGCATAGCTCGATTGCGCTCCCCAACACCGCCGCCCCCACCCCTGCCGCGACCGCGCTCATCCATTTCAGCATCTGCATCATCCTTCGCACCTGAATCCAGTATACCGACCTCGGGCCGCGGATGCCCCTCGCCGGGGACCCCCAGCGACAGGGGATGCGCTCCGTGACGGGAGCGGATCTGTTGAAGGGCCGCGCCGAGCTGAAGGGGGACGAACAGGTGTGCGGGACGGAACGTCGCCGCAACGAGCCCGGCCAGGCCGACCCCAAGGAGCCTCACCCCGACTTCGGGATGGACTTCGCCCCGCCTGAGCAGCGCCACCGCCTCATCGGCGATCAGCACGGGATGATCGGTCGGCTCGGGCAAGCGAACCTGGCGGGTGCGGGTGGTGAAATCCGCCCACCGGATCTTGATCCGCACCGTGGTGGCGAGCCACCCCTCCTCGGCGAGGCGGCTCGCTGCCGCCACCGCCAGCTGCCTCAGCTCGCGCGCGATGTCCTCTTCCCGGAACAGGTCCTCAGGATAGGTCACCTCCTGGGAGATCGACTTCGCGTCCCGCGTTGAGTGGACCGGGGATTCGTCGAGTCCACGCGCCAGTCGCCACAGTTGCGCGCCCGCGGCGGGCCCGAACCACGAGTGAAGGAGGCTCGCATCCACGCGGCGCAGGTCCCCCACCGTGTGGACGCCCCGCTCGGCGAGCTTCCGGGTCGTCTGGGGCCCTACCCCCCACAGCCGGCTCACGGAGAGGGGAGAGAGGAACCCCTCCACGTCCTCCTCGTGCACGATGTGTGCCCCTCCCGGCTTGGCCGCTTCTGAGGCGAGCTTGGCGAGGAGCTTGTTCGGGGCCAGGCCCACGGAACACGGAACGCCCGTCTCGGTCCGGATGCGGCGATGGATCTCCCCCGCCGTCCGCTCCACCGGCCCGTGGAGGCGCTCCGTGCCGGTGAGATCCACAAACGCCTCGTCCAACGACAGCGGCTCCACGACGGGACTGAACGCGCTCAGGATCGTCCGCATTGTGGCCGCTACTTCCTCGTACCGCGCGAACCGCGGGGCGAGGAACACACCGTGCGGACAGAGTTTGCGCGCTCTGGCGGTCGGCATGGCCGAGTGCACGCCGAACGCGCGCGCCTCGTAGGACGCCGTGGAGACCACCCCGCGCCGGCCTAACCCGCCCACGATCACTGGCCGGCCGCGGAGCTCGGGCCGATCGAGTTGCTCCACGGAGGCGAAGAACGCGTCCATATCCACATGGAGGATCCACCGCGCCATGGCGCAATCGTAGCCCATCTTTCCTGCCTCGCCACCCGCGGGAGCCCGCGCAAGCGCCATTGCTCTCCGCCACGAACATCGCTAGAATCCCAGTGCGTATTGACTCCCTATGGATATTCCCTAGCGAGGGCGAACGAGGAGGCATTCATGGAAATCCTCAAGGTCGCAGCTACGTCCAACCCCAATGCGGTTGCCGGCGCCATCGCCGGGGCGCTCGAGTCGGCAGGACTCGTCGAGGCGCACGCCATCGGTGCGGGGGCCGTGAACCAGGCGATTAAGGCGATCGCCATCGCCCGTCGGCTCGTGGAGCGGGAGGGGGAGGCGGAGATCAAGGTCGTCCCAGGGTTCATCGACGTGGAGATTGGGGGCGAGGTCAGGACCGGCATGCGGTTCGTGATCGAGCGGTAATGCGCCTGGAAGACCTCGTTCGGGCCTCGGTCGCGGAGGCCGTCACCGCAAGGGGATGGACCGTTCCCGCGGAGATCCCCGTGGATCGCGCCGCCCGGCCCGAGCACGGTGATCTCACGACCCGCGTCGCGTTCCACCTCTCCCGGGAGTTCGGCGCTCCCCCAGCCGAGATCGCGGCTCGGCTGGCGAGCGAGCTCGCCGCTCACCCTCCCTTCGCCAAGGTCGAACCGGTGGGGGGGTTCGTCAACTTCACCCTTCGCCCGGAGGCCGTCCACGATGTGTTGCGGAAGATCCTCGCCGACGGAGAGGCATACGGAAGGGGGGACGAGGGAAGGGGCAAGGCCGTCCAGGTCGAATTCGTGTCCTCCAACCCCACCGGTCCCCTCACCATCGGCCACCTCCGCCAAGCGGCGCTGGGCGACGTCGTGGCTGAGCTCTACTCCCGGCTCGGCTGGCGATCCATCCGCGAGTACTACCTGAACGACGAGGGGCGGCAGATGGACCTCCTCGCCCGTTCCCTGTGGGCCCGCTACCGCCAGGCCTGCGGCGACGATCAACCCGTTCCCGCGGACGGCTACCACGGGGAGTACCTCGCCGCGCTCGGCGAGGAGCTGGCTCGGGCCTGGGGGGACCGTTATCCCGGGTGGGACGAGTCCACCCGCGCTGTGTTCCGCGAGGAAGCTGTGGCCCGCGTGATGGCGATGATCCACGAGGATCTGGACGCGATCGGGGTCCGGTTCGACGTGTGGACGAGGGAGGGCGATCTCCACCGGCGGGGCCTTGTCCAGGAGGCGCTCGGCGAGCTCCAGCGGCGCGGGGCGGTGTACGAGAAGGACGGCGCCCTGTGGCTGGCGAGCACGAAGCACGGGCTCTCCCGCGATCCGGTTCTCATCCGCTCCGATGGGACCCCGACCTACACGATGGTCGACATCGCCTACCACCTGGAGAAGCGGGAACGGGGGTTCGACCTCGTCATCGATGTCCAGGGGGCAGACCATGTGGATGAGCAGCAGCAGGTCCTGCTCGCCCTGAAGATCCTCGGGTTCCCGGGCGGCTTCCTCCGCTACTGCCTCCACCAGTTCGTGACGGTGAAGGGGGAGGAAGGGATTCAGCGCATGTCCACTCGCGCCGGACGGTTTCTGCGCCTCAAGGATCTCGTGGTCGAGGTCGGCCGCGACGTGGCCCGCTACTTCATGGTCAGGCGCAAGCCGCAGAGCCACCTCGTGTTCGACCTCGCCCTCGCCCGGAACACGAGCATGGAAAACCCGGTCTACTACGTGCAGTACGCCCATACCCGCATCGCCTCGCTGTTCCGCGAGGCGGAGCGCGAGGGCATCGCGCCTCCCGATCTCCGTACCGTGGACCTCTCCCCCCTCACCGACCCCTGCGAGCTCGCCCTGATCAAGGAGCTCGATCGTTTCCCAGATGTGGTGCGGATCGCGGCCCACGAATTCGCGCCCCACCTCCTCTGTGAGCACGTGGAGAGCGTAAGCGGTCTGTTCCATCCCTACTACGCCCGCGTGCGGGTCCTCGGCCAGGGCCCGGTCACCGCCGCCCGGCTCACCCTCCTCGCCGCTGTGCGGCACGTCCTGGCCGAGGGGCTTACGATCCTCGGCGTGTCCGCTCCCGAGGAGATGTAGGCGGGACAACAGGCGGCCGATGAGCGAGGAGCGATGGATGGGCGACACCACACGGGGCACGGTCTGGGAGAGGCTGAAAGAGGGGTTGGCCCGCACGCGGGACGGCATCCGCGGTCGGCTTCAGGCAACGAGAGACGGGAGCGGTCCTGCCGCTCTGGAACGGCTGGAGGAGGTCCTCCTCGCCGCCGATGTCGGACCGGAGGGCACGGCTGCGATCGTGGCCCAGGTCCGAGCCAACCTGGCTCAGGCCCGGGATTGGGACACGGTCGAATCCGCGTTGGAGGCCGCGCTGTACAGCGCGTTGGCCAGCGCGGAACGGGCGTTCGCCCTCCCCCCTTCTCGCCCGGCGGCGCTCCTCTTCGTCGGGGTCAACGGCTCGGGGAAGACGACCACCGTGGCCAAGGTGGCCCGCCTCCTGGCCCGGGGAGGGGCGCGTCCCCTCCTCGCCGCGGCCGATACGTTCCGCGCTGCCGCGATCGAGCAGCTCGTGGCACTGGGCGGGGAGGCGGGGGTGGAGGTCGTGGCCCATCGCCCGGGGGCGGATCCGGGCGCCGTCGTCCACGACGCGCTGGAGCACGCACGGACTGCGGGGTATGATGCGGTCTTGGTTGATACCGCGGGGCGGCTGCAGACGAAGCGGCCCCTGATGGAGGAGCTGAGGAAGGTCCGCCGCGTGGTGGAGCGGCTCCTGGGCCGACCACCGGACGAGCGGCTGCTCGTCGTGGATGCGACCGTCGGTCAGAATGCGATCTCCCAGGCCACCCTGTTCCACGAAGCGGTGGGCCTAACCGGCCTCGTGGTGACGAAGCTGGATGGGACGGCCCGCGGCGGGGCGGTGATCCCGCTCACGCGGGCGCTCGCCCTCCCCATCCTCTGGATCGGGATCGGGGAAGGGCTGGATGAACTCGAAGCGTTCCGGGCGAAGGAGTTCGTGCGGGCGCTCGTACGGGGGTAACGATGGCAAAGTACGTGTACCTGTTTGGCGACGACAAGACCGAAGGATCGGTGGAACAGCGCGACCTGCTGGGGGGCAAGGGCGCCAACCTCGCCGAGATGGCGCGCTTGGGGATCCCCGTTCCGCCGGGGTTCACGATCACGACGGAGGTTTGCACGCACTACTACGCGCACGGGCGCCGCTACCCGTCCGAGCTCGAAGCCCAGGTCAGGGAAGCTCTGGCAGCGGTCGAGGACATGGTTGGGCGGAGGTTCGGCGATCCGAACAGTCCTCTCCTCGTTTCCATCCGCTCCGGGGCTCGCCGGTCCATGCCGGGGATGATGGAGACCGTCCTGAACGTCGGCCTCACCTCCACCACCCTCTCTGGCCTCATCGCCCAGACGGGGAACGAGCGGTTCGCCTATGACGCCTACCGCCGCCTGGTGATGATGTACGCGGACGTGGTGATGGAGAAGGGGGAGGGGATCGAACCGGAGGAGGGCCGAGGCATCCGGCGGATCCTCGACGACCAGCTCGACGCGCTCAAGAAGGAGCGTGGATACGAATCGGACGTCGAGATCCCCGCCGCGGACCTCAAAGCCCTCGTCGCGCGGTTCAAGGAGGTGGTCCACGAACGGCTGGGTCGGCCGTTTCCCGACGATCCGTGGGAGCAGCTGTGGGGGGCGATCGGGGCCGTGTTCGCAAGCTGGGTGGGCACGCGCGCTGTGGAGTATCGCCGCATCGAGCGGATCCCCGACGACTGGGGCACGGCGGTGAACGTGCAGACGATGGTGTTCGGGAACATGGGCGACGACAGCGCGACCGGAGTGGCGTTCACCCGCAACCCCGCCACCGGGGAGAACACGTTCTACGGGGAGTACCTCGTCAACGCCCAGGGGGAGGACGTGGTGGCCGGGATCCGCACCCCGGCTCCGCTGAACGAGGACTCCCGCAGCGAGCAGAGCAGGCACCTCCCCACCCTGGAGGAGATCCTGCCCGCTGCTTACCGCGAGCTCGTGGCGATCCGCCACAAGCTCGAAGCCCACTACCGCGACATGCAGGACATCGAGTTCACGATCGAACGAGGGAAGCTGTACGTGCTTCAGTGCCGAGTCGGCAAGCGGACCGGCGTCGCGGCCGCGCGGATGGCAGTGGACATGCTCGATGAGGGGCTGATCGATGCGCGAACCGCTGTCCTCCGCGTGGCCCCTGCCCAGCTCGTCGAGCTCCTCCTCCCCAGGCTCGATCCGAAGGCTGAAACGGGCGTGAAGCCGATCGCGCGCGGCCTCCCCGCCGGTCCGGGGGGAGCGGTGGGCCGGGCCGTGTTCACGGCCAAGGACGCCGTGGAGTGGGCCGCGCGAGGGGAGAAGGTGATCCTCGTGCGGGAGGAGACCTCCCCGGAGGATGTGGACGGAATGCACAAGGCTCAGGGCGTGCTCACCTCGAAAGGGGGGATGACGTCGCACGCCGCCCTCGTCGCCCGGGGCTGGGGCAAGTGCTGCATCGTTGGCTGTTCCGAGATCGAGATCGGCCGCGACGGGCGATCGTTCCGCACCCCGGGGGGAAAGATGATCAGGGAGGGTGACTGGATCAGCCTCAACGGGACCTCGGGACGCGTCTACGCCGGCGCGTTGCCCCTCGTGCCCGCGGATCCAGAGGCGAACCCGTGCTACGTCCGCCTGATGGCCCTCGCGGACGGGTTCCGTCGGCTCAAGGTCCGCACCAACGCCGACACCCCAACCGACGCGGCCCAGGCGATCAAATTCGGAGCGGAGGGGATCGGCCTGTTCCGCACCGAGCACATGTTCTACGGCGAGGGAAGCGAGGAGGCGCTCTCGCTCCTCCGGAAGACGATCGTGAGCACGACTGAGGAGGAGCGGCGCCGGGCCTTGGACGAGCTCTTCCCCTACGTCAAGGCCGACGTGAAGGCGACCCTCGAGGTGATGGATCGGCGCCCGGTGACGATTCGCCTCCTCGATCCTCCTCTCCACGAGTTCGTCCCCCACGATGAGGGCAAGCTCGCCCGCCTCGCCCGCGAGCTGGGGATCGAGGTGGCTGAGCTCCGCGAGCGCGTGGAGGGGCTGCGGGAGACGAACCCCATGCTTGGACACCGTGGGGTGCGGCTGGGGATCACGTACCCCGAGATCACGGCGATGCAGATCCGGGCGATCCTGGAGGCGGCGGCGGAGTTGCTCGCGGCGGGGAAGAGGCCGATCCCGGAGGTGATGATCCCCGTCACCTCCACTGCCCGCGAACTCGACCACCAGAAGGCGATCTTCGATCGGGTGCGCGCGGAGGTGAAGGCTCGGTTCGGACTTGCCGAGCTTCCGTGCTTGTTCGGGACGATGATCGAGATCCCGCGCGCCGCTTTGCGGGCGGGGGACATCGCGGCCACCGCCGAGTTCTTCAGCTTCGGCACGAATGATCTCACGCAGATGACGTTTGGGTTCAGCCGGGACGACATCGGCGGGTTCCTCCCCGATTACCTGCGGTTGGCGATCATCCCCGCCGATCCGTTCCAGACGATCGACCAGGACGGGGTAGGAGAGCTCATCGCCCTCGGGATTGCCCGCGGCCGGAGCGCCCGCCCTGGGCTGAAAGTCGGGATCTGTGGCGAGCACGGTGGGGACCCGGAAAGCGTGATGTTCTGTCACCGCGTGGGGATGGACTACGTGAGCTGCTCTCCGTTCCGGGTGCCGATCGCCCGCCTCGCGGCCGCCCACGCCGCGCTTCTGGGAGGCTGATCGCCCCCCGGGGAGCGATGATCGGGCACCTCGTGCGGCGGGTGGGGGGGGCAGGCCTGACGCTCCTCGTCGTCGCCTTGTTCGTGTTCGTCGCCGTTCAAGTCGTTCCCGGCGATCCGGCGCGTGTCGTGGTGGGTCCCGATGCCTCCCCGGAGGACTACGCCGCGGCGCGGACCCGCTTGGGTCTGGACACGCCCTGGCCGGTGCGGTTTGTCTCCTGGGTGGGGGCGTTCGTCGCCGGCGACTGGGGGGACTCGCTCCTCTACAACCGGCCGGTGCGCCCCCTCGTCCTGTCCGGGCTCGCGGTGACCCTCCCCCTTGCCGGGCTCGCGCTCGGGATGGCCCTCCTCCTCGCCCTGCCCTTGGGGACGATCGCTGCGGGCCGCGTGGGCGGGTGGCTGGATATGGGGACGGTGGGCTTTCTCCAGTTGGGAACGGCCCTCCCCGAGTTCTGGCTCGGGATCCTCCTCGTGGGCCTCGTCGCCGTGGCGTGGCGGCTCCTTCCTGCGGGAGGGTTCCCGGGATGGGGGGAGCCCCGGGCCGTGGCGAGCCTCGTCCTCCCTGCCCTGTCCCTCGCCCTTCCCCGCGGGGCGTACCTGGCGCGGATGGTCCGGGCCTCCCTCGCCGATGTGCTTGCGGAGGACTACGTGCGAAGTGCCCGCGCCAAGGGGCTCCCCGAACTGCGCATCGTGGCGGTTCATGCCCTCCGCAACGCCCTCGTCCCCATCCTCACGACCGCTGGCCTGACCCTGGCCCGTCTCGTGGCGGGAGCGATGGTGGTGGAGAACGTGTTCGGGCTCCCCGGGCTGGGGCGCCTGACCGTGGTCGCCGTGGAGGGCCGGGACCTTCCGCTCCTCGCCTCGGCCGCGGCGGTGGTGGCAGGGCTCGTGGTGATCGTGAGCTTGGTCGTGGACCTGGGTTACGCGCTCCTCGACCCCCGGATGCGCGAGCGATGAGGCGCCATGTCGGGCTGTGGACGGGGGTGATCTGCCTGACCCTGGCTGCGAGCCCTGTCCTGGTGGGCCTGGTGTGGGTGCCGTGGGATCCCCTCTCCCTCGGGCCGGAGCGCCTCGCGGCCCCCAGCGTGTCCCATCCCATGGGAACCGACTGGTTCGGGCGCGACACGTGGAGCCGCCTCGCGATCGGAGGCCGGGCTTCCTTCGCGGTGGCTCTTCTGTCGGTGGCGGCCGGGGGGATCGCGGGGACCGCCCTCGGCGGGTTCGCCGGCTACGTCGGCGGGACGTGGGACGAGATCACGATGCGCCTCGTTGACGCGCTCCTCGCGTTCCCGGCCCTGCTGCTTGCGCTCCTCCTCGGCGCGGCGTGGGGGCCAGGGCTGGCTGGGGTCGCAACCGCGCTCGCCCTGTTCAACCTCCCCTTCTTTGCCCGCGTGGCCCGGGCCGGGTTCCGGTCCATTCGGGAGCGGGAGTTCGTCCTTGCCGCCCGCGCCTCCGGTGCACGGGGGGGGTGGATCATGGTCCGGCACATCGCCCCCAACATCGCTTCCCCGCTCCTCGTCCAGGCCACGGTGGGGTTAGGGGCAGCGCTCCTCGCCGAATCCTCCTTGAGCTACCTCCGCCTCGGGGTGCAGCCCCCGTACCCCGCGTGGGGACGCATGCTGCGCGAGGCCCAGGACTTCTTTCCCCACTACCCCTGGCCGGCCGTGTTCCCCGGCCTGGCCCTCGCCCTCGCCGTCCTCGGCCTGAACCTCATCGGCGACGCGCTGCGCGACTCCCTCGATCCAGTGCTCCGCCGGGTCATTCGACTCCGACCGTCGTGAGGTCGAGGACGTACAGCGGGAGCACCTCCACCCCGGAGATCCCGCTGCGCAGGGCGTGGATGGCGGCCATGTCCTGGATGTAGTAGTTGACAACCTCTTCGGCCAGGATCTCCTGTACCCGCGCGTAGATCGCCCGCCGGTCCTCGGGGTCCGCGGTGACTGTCCCTCGCGCGAGGAGGGACTCCAGCTCCTCGCTCCCCCAGCCGCGGCGGAAGTAATAGTCGGTGCGGTCCGCGCCGTAGCCGGTCAGCATGAGAGCCGGATCGGCCCGGCCGGGATGGCCGACCACCGTCAGGTCGTAGTCCGCCTTGCCGAACACCCGGTCGAGCCAGGTGCTCCAGTCCACGAGCTCGATCGTCACCCTCACCCCCACCTCTCGGAGCTGGGCGGCGATGAACTCGCCGGTGCGAACGTGGTGGGCGTAGTTGCTGGGGAGCATCATCCGCAGCGCCAGCCCGTTCTCGTACCCCGCTGCAGCCAGGAGGCGCCGCGCCTCCCCGGGATCGTAGGGGTGAACGCGGGTCATGTCCGCGTAGTAGGGCACCGCCGGCGTGAGGTGGCTCCCGATCGGGGTCCCGAACCCAAAGAACACCTGGTCGACGATCGCTTGCCGGTCGATGGCGTGGGCGAGGGCCCGCCGCACTTCCACCCGATCCAGTGGAGGGCGTGCATTGTTGATGGCCATGAGCTGTACGACGTTCGATGGTCCCGACACGACG
>DSBZ01000203.1 GCA_011057175.1 Candidatus Acetothermia bacterium | reverse complement strand
GTGGATGCGGGGATGCTCCTCGACCGGGCCACCTCCGAGCGAGTGGGGAGGATGGAGGTCGAGCTTGACCTCAAGGCGAAGGGTGCGGAGGAACGGGTTGCGTACTGCAAGGTCATCGGCGACGTGTACCATCCCATGACAGGGGCGCTCCTGGTGCGGGACGGGGAGGTGCTTTCTCCAGAGCTGCGTGAGGAGCTGATCGCGGCGGGGCTCCGGAAGGTGCGGGTACGCCCGAGGATCGTGATCCGCTCTCCTGTCCTGTGTCAGACGCCGGGTGGGTTGTGCCAGATGTGTTACGGACTGGATCTCGCGTTCCATCGCCTGGTGGAGCTGGGGACGACGGTGGGGGTGATCGCCGCCCAATCGATCGGCGAGCCGGGGACGCAGCTCACGATGCGGACCTTCCACACAGGAGGCGTGGCGGGCCTCGACATCACCCAGGGACTCCCCCGCGCCGAGGAGCTGTTCGAGGCCCGCAAGACGACGAAGGCCGCTCATGCCACCGTTGCCCCCCTCTCCGGGCGGGTCACCCGCCTCGAGACGACCCGCGCGGGCCGCGAGGTGGTCGAGATCACGTCCGAGCCTCGTACCGTCGTCCTGCCGCGGGCGTTCCTCCGCGTCGCCGAGGGAGAGGAAGTAGACTTCGGCAAGTTCCACTCCTTGCGGAGTCCGATCGAGGGGAAGGCATTCGAGTTCGCGGAGGGAGGGGAGAGGTACCTCGCCGTGCTCGACGAGACAGGACTGGACCGGATGTATGTCCTTCCCCCGGAGGCTGAGATCCGGGTCGGGCATCGGACGAGGGTCGCCCCAGGGGAGGTCTTGACCACGGAGTACCACATCGAGGCCCCGGTCACTGCGATCTCGGGCCGCGTCGAGGTACAGCATGAGGGAGGGGTGCGGCGGATCGTCGTGCGCGGGGAGCGGGGAGAGGTGCGGGAATATGAAGTCCCGTACGGATCGCAGGTCCTCATCGAGGATGGGGCGGAGGTAGAGGTGGGAACGAAGCTCGCCACCCGCTCCCGGCCGCTTGCCGTCCGGGCCGAGGTAGGAGGGACGGTGCTCGCCGGTCAACGGTCGATCGCCGTGCTTGCTGAAGGCAGCCGGGCCGTCATCGCTCCCATCACCTCCGATCTCGTGCCGATGGTCGAGCACGGCGCGCCGGTGCGGGAGGGCCAAGAGCTGTTTCAGCTGAACCTCCCTCCGGGTGAAACCATCCTCGTGGAGCGGGTGGAAGCGGGTCCCGATCGGGCCACGGTGCGCTTCCGATACCGGGCGGCGGTGGAGTGCGACGAAGGGACGATCGTCCACGTGGGGGACAAGGTCGAGCGAGGCGAGCCCGTGTCGAAGGGGGTAATCCCCCCCCACTACCTCATGGAGGTGGCTGGCGTGCAGAAGACGCGGGAGTACCTCCTCGTCGAGCTCCAGAAGGTGTACAAGTCCCAGGGCGTGGACATCAACGACAAGCACTTCGAGGTCGTGATCCGTCAGATCCTGAACAACGTGCGGATCGTGGATCCCGGCGAATCGTCGTTCCTCCTCAACGATGTCGTGCCTCTGGAGATCTTCCAGCTCGAGGTGCGGCGGCTGAGCGAGGAAAACGAGAGGGTCCGCCGCGGCCGCGACGAGCTCGTGGGGGCAAAGCTCCTCGCTCCTCTCGCCCGGGGGGGGGCCACCCTCGCCGAGGCGGGGGAGGAGATCACCCGCGAGGCCCTGGAGCGGGCGATCGCCCTTGGGGTGAGGCAAGCGCGGGTCGAGCTGCACGGCGAGCCGCGCACGGTTCGCCTCCTCGAGTACCGGCTCCCGCAAGGGGAGAGGGAGCTCTTGCGCATCTCCCGCGCCGCCCTCCTCCGCAAGTCGTGGCTCGCCGCGGCCTCATTCGAGCGCACGACGAAGGTCCTTGCCGATGCTGCCCTGCGGGGGGAGGACGATTACCTCGATGGTCTGAAGCCGTGCCTCATGGTCGGGAAGAGGATCCCTGTGGGCACGGGTTTCCCGGGTCGGAGAGGGGCTTCCGACCCGGAGGAAGTTGAACCGGAAGCGAGGGGCACCTAGAATCGTTGGGAGGGGATATGCCGACGTTCAATCAACTCGTGCGCCAAGGGCGGAAACCGCAACGGTCGAAGAGCAAGTCCGTGGCCCTCGCCAGCTGCCCCCAGCGCCGGGGCGTGTGCCTGCGCGTGTTCACCCGGACCCCGAAGAAGCCGAACTCCGCGCTGCGGAAGGTGGCGAGGGTGCGCCTGTCCAATGGGCGTGAGGTGACAGCCTACATCCCCGGTGAAGGCCATAATCTCCAGGAGCACTCCCTCGTCCTCGTGCGGGGGGGCCGGGTGAAGGACCTTCCGGGGGTGAAGTACCACATCATCCGTGGCGCGCTCGACGCCGCGGGGGTGGAGGGCCGGCGCCAGGGGCGGTCCCGGTACGGGATGCGCCGTCCCAAGGAGGGGTAGGTGCCCACATTCGATGTCGTCATCCCCGGTCGGGACGCAGCAGCGGATGTTCGCCACGGTTCGAAGCTTGTGGAGAAGTTCATCAACTATGTGATGTGGGATGGGAAGAAGTCCCTCGCCCGCCGCATCGCGTACGAGGCGTTCGATCTCCTCGATCGCCGTGGCGAGGGGCCGGCGTTGGACACGTTCTTGAAGGCTGTGCAGAACTGCATGCCGAAGGTCGAGGTCCGTTCCCGCCGCGTCGGCGGTGCGGCGTACCAGGTGCCGTTTGAGGTCCCTGCCCACCGCCAGACGATGCTCGCCCTGCGGTGGATGGTCCAGGCGGCGCGGGCCCGGTCCGAGCGGACGATGCCCGAGCGGCTGGCGGGGGAGATCTCCGCCGCGGCCCGCGGGGAGGGTGGAGCCTACCAAAAGAGGCAGGAAGCCCACCGCATGGCCGAGGCCAACCGGGCGTTCGCCCACTACCGCTGGTAGTCCTTCGGGTTCCCGGGGCGCGCCGATGGCGGGTTATGAGGTGCGCCGGATCCGCAACATCGGCATCATCGCCCATATCGATGCCGGCAAGACCACGCTCACCGAGCGCATCCTCTATTACACGGGGAAGATTCACCGCATGGGGGAGGTCCACGAGGGCACCGCGGAGATGGACTGGATGGACCAAGAGCGGGAGCGGGGGATCACGATCAGCGCTGCCGCGACCACGGTGCAGTGGAAGGAGCACGCGATCAACATCATCGACACCCCAGGCCACGTCGACTTCACGGCCGAGGTGGAACGGAGCCTGAGGGTCCTCGATGGCGCGATCGTCCTCTTCTCCGGGGTGGAGGGCGTGGAGTCCCAGTCGGAGGCGGTGTGGCGCCAGGCCGATCGGTATCGCGTCCCGCGCATTGCGTTCGTGAACAAGCTCGATCGGGTGGGGTCCGATTTCGAGGGAGCGCTCCAGGACATGGTGGACAAGCTGGGGGCCACGGTGCTCGCCGTGGCCGTGCCGTGGCGCGACGGCGAGGGGAGGCTCATCGGGATGGTGGACCTCGTGCGGCGGACAGCGCTGCGGTGGGATCCCGAGGGTTTCGGGCGCCGGGTCGAGGCGCTGCCCATCCCCCCCGAGATCGCCTCCGAAGCGGAGGAGTGGCGGGAACGCCTCCTGGAGAAGCTGGCCGAGGTGTCGGACGCTGTGGCCGAGCGCTTTCTGGGGGGGGCGGACATCTCCCCGCGGGAGCTGGTGGCTGCGATCCGAACGGCAACACTGGAGAGGCTGTGGGTGCCTGTGCTCGGGGGGGCAGTTCTCGAGAACATCGGGGTCCAACCGGTGTTGGATGCGGTGGTGGACTTCCTCCCCTCGCCGGAGGAAGTGCCGCCGATCCACGGCTTCCCCCCCCGCGGTGAGCGCGAGGCCCGCCGTGCCTCGGCCGAAGAGCCGTTCGCAGCCCTGGTGTTCAAGGTGGCGACCGATCCCTATGCGGAGCGCCTCCTCTATACGCGCATCTACTCGGGGAGGGCGGCGGAAGGCGATATCGTGCTGAACGCCACCGGAGGGCGCAAGGTCCGGCTGGTGCGGCTGTTTCGGTTGCACGCCAACCGGCGGGAGCGTCTGGACTCCGTTGAGGCAGGGGACATCGTGGGCGTGATCGCATCAGGACCGGTGTTCACCGGGGAGACGCTCTGCGATCCCGATCATCCCCTTCTCCTGGAGCGGATCTCGTTTCCGGAGCCGGTGGTGTTCTTCGCCGTTGAACCTCGGTCCGAGCGCGAGGAGCCGGAGCTCAGGGCGGCTCTCGCCCGAATCGCGCAGGAGGACCCGACGTTTCGGGTTCGCGAGGATGAGGCCACCGGGCAGCTCCTTGTGGGGGGGATGGGCGAGCTCCAGCTCGAAGTCCAGCTGCGGCGGGTTCGCGAGGAGTTCGGGGTCGCCCACCGGGTGGGGAAGCCGATCGTCGCCTACCGCGAGGCGCTCGCCCGGGCGGTGGACATCGTGGAGGAGTGGGCGCAGGTGCTCGCCGGCCGGGGCCAGTATGCGCGGATCCACGTTCGGTTCGAGCCTCTCACCCGTGGGGGGGGGTTCGAGTTTCGGTCCACCGTCCCGGCGGAGGTGCTCCCCCCGGAGTTCGTGGAGGCGGTCCGGCGCGGGATCGAGGGAGGGCTAGGGGCAAGTCCGATCGGAGGCTTCCCGGTCACGGATCTGCGCGCCACCCTTCACGGGGGGCGGTGCCATCCCGCCGACTCGTCCGAGGACGCGTTTGAGGCGTGCGGGACACAAGCGTTGCGCCGCGCGCTCGAGGAGGGGGGGGTGGTCCTCCTGGAACCGGTCGCGGAGGGGGATATAATCACGCCCGCCGAGTATCTCGGTGAGGTGGTTTCGGATTTGGGCCGCCGCAGAGGCGAGATCCAGTCCATACACACCCGGGGGGTGGTGGATGCCATCCGTTGTTCCATTCCCTTGGGGGAAACCTTCGGGTACGCCACCCAGTTGAGGTCCCTAACGCAGGGGCGTGCGGTTCACACCCTTCGGGTGACCCGGTACGACGCGGTGCCCGAGGGGATCGCTCGTGAGGTGTTGAGGAGTCGGGGGTACGATGGCTAGGGAGAAGATCAGGATCAAGGTACAGAGCTACGACCACGAGCTCGTGGATGCCGCGGTGCGCAAGATCGTGGACACGGCGATGGCGAGCCGGGCCAAGGTGAGTGGCCCAATTCCCTTGCCGACCGAGCGGCGCCTGTACACCGTCCTCCGCTCGCCTCACGTCGACAAGCGCTCCATGGAGCACTTCGAGCGCAAGGTGCATCGGCGGTTGATCGATATCAAGGAACCGACCGCGGCCACGATCAACGCGCTCATGGAAGTGGAGCTCCCCACGGGGATCGACATCGAGATCAAACTGTGAGGGGTGCGATGGCAGTTGAGCTCATCGGGCGCAAGGTTGGGATGACGCAGTGGTTCGACGAGGCGGGACGGGCTGTTGCCGCCACAGTGATCGAGGTCGAGCCAGCGGTGGTCGTGGGGGTCAGAACGCCTGACCATCACGGATATGCTGCGATCCAACTCGGCGCGGGCGAGGTCATCCCGCGCAAGGTGAAGCGACCCCTGCGCGGTCAATTCGAGAAGGTGGGCATCTCCCCGCGCAAGCACTTGTACGAGGTGCGGGTGGACGACGCCGCGGCGTTCCCCCCCGGGACGGAGATCGGGATCGACGCATTCGCGGCCGGGGAGAAGGTGGACATCACCGGGATCTCCAAGGGGCGCGGGTTCCAGGGGACGATCAAACGCTGGGGATTCCATTCCCGGCCCCGATCCCACGGGCACAAGTGGGTCCGGAGGCCGGGGTCGGCGGGGATGGGGCTCGGCAAGGTGGTGAAGGGGAAGCGCTACCCCGGCCACGACGGTACGGAGCGGGTCACGGTGCGTAACCTCGCGGTGCTGGCCGTGGATCCGAGCCGGAAGCTCCTCGTGGTTCGAGGATCCGTCCCCGGACCCCGCTCGGGCACGCTCAAGATAAGGAAGCACGATGCCTAGCGTTCCCCTGTACCGGTTCAGCGACCCCGGGGGTGAGCCAGCCCAGGTCCCCCTCCCCGAGACCGTGTTTGGGGTTGAGGCCTCGGCCGATCTTCTCCATCGGGCGGTGCGGGTTCAGCTCCTCAACCGCCGGCAGGGGACAGCGGCCACGAAAACGCGGGGGGAGGTCTCCGGTGGGGGGCGCAAGCCGTGGGCCCAGAAGCACACGGGCCGGGCACGTCATGGGTCGACGCGGTCCCCCCTCTGGCGCCATGGGGGCGTGACGTTTGGCCCTCAGCCGCGGAAGTGGTCCCTTTCCCTCCCCGTGCGCATGCGGCGCAAGGCCCTCGCCGCCGCTCTTTCGGCGCGGTGTGCGGCGGAGAGGGTCAAGGTCATCGACCGACTGGAGTTCGCGCGGCCGCGCACGAAGGACGCGATCGCCCTTCTCTCCCGCCTCTCGTGCCCTCCCAAGACCCTCGTCGTCATCGCTCCAGAGGAATACACCGTCCCCGTAGCGCGGTCGTTCACCAACATCCCGGGAGTGGATTGCGTCCGCACCGATGCGCTCACGGTGTACGAGGTCCTGGGTCACGAGGGGCTCCTCCTCACCGCGCAGGCGGTGCGGGCCCTGGAGGAGAGGTTGAGCGATGGCTGAGATCCATCTGGAAGACGTGATCCTGCGCCCGATCCTCTCAGAGAAGACGTGGCGGGGGATGGAGGAGGGCAAGTACACGTTCGCGGTGTCCCCCACCGCGGGCAAGGCCGAGATCCGGACTGCGGTCGAGGGCCTGTTCGGGGTGAAGGTGGATCGAGTGTGGGTTATGAATCGATGTGGGAAGCCGCGGCGTACCCGATTGGATCGGCGCCACGGGCGGACGCGGGCCGAGCGGCGAGCTGTCGTGAAGCTCGCTCCCGGCCACAAGATCGACCTCGTGGGGTGAGGTGAGATGGGCCTGAAGAAGCCGAAGCCGGTCACGTCGGGGCAGCGCCATGCGGTGCGCCCTGACTACTCGGAGTTGACGCGGGATGATCCGGAGAAGAGCCTGCTCGTCCCCCTTTCCCGCCGTGTGGGCCGCAACAGCCAGGGGCGGATCACCTCCCGCCACCGAGGCAGCGGCCACAAGCGCCGCTACCGGTGGGTGGACTTCGCCCGCGACAAGCGCGGGGTTCCGGCCCGGGTCGCTGCGGTGGAGTATGATCCCAACCGGTCGGCGTGGATCACCCTCCTCCACTATGCGGACGGGGAGAAGAGGTACGTCCTGGCCCCCCTTGAGCTGCAGGTCGGCGATACGGTTGAGGCGGGCGAGAACGCTGAGCCCAAGCCGGGTAATGCCCTCCCGCTCGAGCGCATCCCCGCCGGGACGTTCGTGCACAACGTGGAGCTTCACCCCGGTTCGCGCGGGAAGGTGGCCCGGGCCGCGGGAACCGCGGCCCAGCTCTTGGGGCGGGAGGAGGATCGGGCGATCCTACGGCTGCCGTCAGGGGAGATCCGGGTGTTCTCCCTGGGTTGCTGGGCCACGATCGGCCGCGTGGGCAACCCCGACCACAAGAACGTGCGGCACGGCAAGGCAGGCCGGGTGCGTCACCTCGGACGGCGGCCGAGGGTGCGAGGGGTGGCGATGGGAGCCGACGACCACCCCCACGGAGGGGGAGAGGGGCGGACCGGGGAAGGGCGTCCGTCGAAGACGCTGTGGGGCAAGCTCGCCCGCGGCGTTCCCACCCGCAAGAAGAAGGCGAGCAACGGTCGGATCCTCAAGAGGAGGAGGTGAGATGGTGCGGTCAAAGAAGAAAGGACCCTATGTGGCCCCCGACGTGCGGGAGAAGCTCGCCAAGCTCAAGCGGGGGGAGATCACGGAGATCGTCACCTGGGCCCGCAGCTCGATGATCACGCCAGAGATGGTGGGGGTCACGATCCGGGTCCACAACGGCCGCACCCATGTCCCGGTGCGGGTGACGGAGGCCATGATCGGGCATCGCCTGGGGGAGTTCGCTCCCACCCGCGTGTTCCGCGGCCACGGCGGCGTGAAGAAGAGGACCGCGCTCCCGAAGTGATCGAGGTGGTAGGATGAGAGAGGCAACGGCGAAGGCGCGTTTTGTGAGGGTGTCCCCCCTCAAGGCGCGGCTCGTGATCGACGAGATCCGTGGTAAGCCCGTGACGGAAGCCCGGCGGATCCTCGCCCTGTCCCCCAAGAAGGCGAGCCGGCTCATCCGCAAGGTGCTGGACTCGGCCGTGGCCAATGCCCAGCATAGCTTCGAGCTGGACGAGGAGAAGCTCTCCGTGGTGCGAGCCGTGGTGGACGAAGGGCCGCGGCTGCGGCGCCTCAACCCGCGCGCGTTCGGGCGGGCGGACATCGTGCGGCGGCCAATGGCCCACATCACCGTGGTCGTGGCGGAGAAGGAGGAGTAGTGGGTCACAAGACACATCCGGTGGGGTTCCGGATCGGGGTGTTGAGGAAGTGGCGCTCGAACTGGTTCGCGCCTGATGCCCGCGTCCCCGAGTACGTGGCCGAGGACAACCGCCTGCGGGTGGAGATCCACAACGCGTATAAGGGGGCCGGCCTCGCCGAGACCCTCATCGAGCGGACGACGGAAGGGCGGGTCACGGTGACGATCCGCGCCGCCCGGCCGGGGATCATCATCGGCCGCGGAGGGGCGGAGGTCGCTGCCCTTCAGGAGCGGTTGTCCCGGGTCGTGGGCCGTGAGGTGCGGATCGGGGTGATGGAGGTCGAGCGGCCTGAGCTCGAGGCCCCCCTCGTGGCGCAGGACGTCGCGTTTCAGATCGAGAACCGGATCAACCCGTACCGGGCGATGAAGGAGACCCTGCGGCGGATCATCGCTGCCGGGGCCCAGGGCGCGAAGATCCGCATCTCGGGCCGGTTGGGTGGGGCGGAGATCTCGCGGTCGGTGGAGATGAAGGAAGGGCGCGTTCCCCTGCATACCCTGCGCGCCGACGTGGACTACGGGCTCGCCGAGGCCTGGACGAAGTACGGGGTGATCGGGGTCAAGGCGTGGGTGTTCCGCGGCGAGGTCTGGTCCATGTCCGACCGCTTCAGAGCGGAGGTGGGGTGAGATGCCGGCCCTGTTCCCCAAACGCACGAAGTACCGCAAGCAGCACCGCGGGCGGATGAAGGGGATCGCCGCCCGCGGGGAGGCGGTCGAGTTCGGGGAGTTCGGGATCCAGGCCCTCGCTCCGGCGTGGATCACGAGCCAGCAGATCGAGGCCGTGCGCACCTCCCTCGCCCGCGGCACGCACCGTGGCCGCGTCTGGGTCAGGATCTTCCCCGACAAGCCGTACACGAAGAAGGCCGCTGAATCACGGATGGGCAAAGGGAAGGGCGAGGTGGAGAACTGGGTGGCCGTGGTCCGGCCGGGGCGAGTCATGTTTGAATTCTCCGGCGTGACCGAGGCCGAGGCCAAGGAGATCCATCGCCGCGCGTCCTGCAAACTGCCCATCCCCACGCAGCTGAAGGCTCGGTTCCAGTTGGGAGGGGAGAGATGAAGGCCCGGGAACTGCGGGAACTTTCCGACGACGAGCTTCGCGCGCGCGTCGCCGAGGGCAAGAGGAAGCTCTTCACGCTCCGGTTCCAAGTTGCCTCGGGCCGGTTGACGAACACCGCAGAGATCGCGAAGACGAAGCGGGATATCGCCCGGGCGTTGACCGTGATCGAGGAACGTGAACATGCGTAGACAACGTATCGGACGGGTCGTCAGCAACAAGATGATGAAGACGATCGTCGTGGTCGAGGAGCGCCTCGTCGAGGCCCCGCTCTACCGCAAGCGGCAGCGGCGGCGCACGAGATACTACGCTCACGACGCGGCAGGGCAGGCGCGGGTGGGGGACGTCGTGCGCATCGAGGAGACGCGTCCTCTCTCCAAGCTCAAGCGGTGGCGGCTCCTGGAGATCGTACGCCGCGCGGAACGGTGAGGGGCGATGATCTTCCCCACAACACGGCTCACTGTGGCCGACAACACCGGAGTCAAAGAGGTGGAGTGCATCAACGTGCTTGGCAAGAAGACCCACGCCGGGATCGGCGACGTCGTGGTCGCCTCGGTCAAGAAGAGGATCCCGACCTCCGAGTTCACGAAGGGGAACATCGTGCGGGGGGTGGTGGTCCGAACGCGGGTTGCGTTCCGGCGCGACGACGGCAGCACGATCCGCTTCGATGACAACGCGGTGGTGCTCGTGGACAAGGCCCTCCAGCCGCTGGGGACTCGTGTGTTTGGGCCGGTGGCGCGGGAGCTGCGGGAGCGGGGGATGATGCGGATCATCTCCGTAGCCCCCGAGGTCGTGTAGGGAGCGGGAGGAGCGATGCGGAAGGTGCGGAAGGGGGACCGGGTCAAGGTGATCTCCGGCGAGGACCGGGGGAAGATCGGCAAGGTCCTTCGGGTCCTCCCGGACGAGGAGCGGGTCCTGGTGGAAGGGGTCAACATCGTGACCAAGCACCAGCGCCCGACCCAGGCCGTGCGCGAACCGGGGATCATCAAGCGGGAATCCCCGATCCACCTCTCCAACGTGAAGGTTGTGTGCCCGGAGTGCGGTGCACCAAGCCGGCTTGGGGTAGCGGTGGTGGAAGGCCAGAAGCTCCGCCGCTGCAAGCAATGTGGGGCGAAGTTCTAAGGCCATGCTCTATCCTCGATACCGTGCCGAGATCGTTCCGAAGCTCATGAAGGAGCTCGGCTACTCGAACGTGATGCAGGTCCCGAAGGTGGAGAAGGTCGTGGTGAACATGGGTGTGGGCAAACACGACGATCCCAAGGTCCTCGAAGGGGCGGTGAACAACCTCGCCCAGATCGCGGGCCAGAGGCCAGTCGTGACGCGGGCCAAGCGCGCGGTCTCCGACTTCAAGATCCGCAAGGGCGATGCCATCGGGTGCCGGGTGACCCTACGCGGCCCTCGAGCCTACGAATTCCTGTACAAGCTGTTCAACGTTGCCCTGCCCGGGATCCGCGATTTCAAAGGCGTGTCACCGGATTCGTTCGATGGGCGGGGCAACTTCTCGCTCGGGCTCACCGAGCAGATGGTGTTCCCGGAGGTGTCCTACGATGACGTGGTCCGCACCCAGGGGATGGACATCACGATCGTCACCACGGCGCGGACGGACCGCGAGGCGATGGCGCTCCTTGCCGCCTTGGGCTGCGCGTTCCGAAAGGACTAGGGGGGAAGATGGCGAGGAAGGCCATGATCGAGAAGGCGAACCGGCGCCCGAAGTTCAGGGTGCGCAAGCACAACCGGTGCCAGCTGTGCGGACGGTCGCGCGCCTACATCCGCGATTTCGGCTTGTGCCGGCTCTGTTTTCGCAAGCTCGCGCTGGACGGTCAGCTTCCCGGCGTGAAGAAGGCCGCGTGGTGAGGAGGATGGGATGATGGTTGGCGACCCCATTGCCGATATGCTGGCGCGGATCCGCAACGCGCTGGCGCGGAGCGCGGACGAGGTGGCGATGCCCTCCTCGCAGATGAAGGTCGAGATCGCCCGGATCTTGGCGGAGGAAGGGTACATCGAGTCCTACGCTGTGGACGAGGGCCGCCCGTTCCCGGTGCTGCGCCTGCGCTTGAAGTACAAGCGGGAGGGGACGCGTCTGCGGCGGCCAGCGATCCAAGGCCTGCGCCGGGTCAGCACCTCCTCGCGACGCGTGTATGTGGGGGCCGATGAGATCCCGAGCACCCGTGGCGGGTTGGGGATCGCCGTCCTCTCCACGTCGCAAGGGGTCATGACCGGCCGTCAGGCCCAGCAGCGCCGGATCGGTGGCGAGCTTCTGTGCGAGGTGTGGTGAGATGTCCAAGGTCGGGAAGAAGCCCATCCCCATCCCCCCGGGGGTCGAGATCAAGGTGCAGCCAGGCCGGGTCATCGTCCGGGGGCCCCACGGGACCCTGGAGTGCCCCTACGAGCCGGAGTTCGTGACGATCGAGGTCGCGGGCGGCGAGGTCCGCGTGGAGCGAAAGTCCGAGCGCGCCCCGTTCCGCGCCCGCCACGGCCTGTACCGGGCTCTCATCGCGAACATGGTTCGCGGCGTCACGGAGAAGTGGCAGAAGGAGCTGGAGATCCAGGGGTTGGGGTACCGCGCTCGCGCCGAAGGGCGCTCGCTTGTCATGGAACTCGGCTACTCCCATCCCGTGCGGTATGAGATCCCCGAGGGGATCGAGTTCTCAGTCCCCGAGCCGACCCGGATCGTGATCCGCGGGATCGACAATCGGCTCGTCGGTCAAGTGGCCGCGGACATCCGGGCGGTTCACCCCCCGGAGCCGTACCGGGGCACGGGCATCCGCTACCGAGGGGAGGAGATCGTGCGCAAGGCGGGTAAACTGGGAGCGAAGGGGTAACGATCATGGCCAGACGGACTCGTAACGAAGATCGGCTGAAGCGAAAGGCGCGCATCGCGCGCCGCGTGCGCGGGAGCGGGGATCGTCCCCGCCTGACCGTGTACAAGAGCCTTCACCATATCTATGCCCAGATCGTGGACGACTCCCAGGGGAGGACGCTTGCCGCGGCATCCACGCTGTGCCCCGAGCTGCGCGAGCGCGGCGTGAAGAACACGGTGGAGGGGGCGCGGGCCGTTGGTGCGCTCGTGGCGCAGCGGGCCCAGGCGCGCGGGGTCCGTCGGGTCGTGTTCGATCGCGCGGGCTGGCCGTACCACGGCAAGGTGCGCGCTCTGGCCGAGGCGGCCCGGGAGGGAGGATTGGAGTTCTGATGGCGAGGTACTCAGATCAACCAGCGAACGAGGTCATCGATATCCGCCGGGTGGGCAAGGTCACCAAGGGCGGCAAGCGCCTGCGGTTCCGCGTCGTGGTCGTGGCGGGCGATGGCGAGGGCCGGGTCGGGGTAGGGGTCGGCAAGTCGGTGGAGATCCCGCAGGCTGTCCAGCAAGGCATTCGCGATGCAATGAAGCACCTTGTGACGGTCCCCATCCGGAACGGGACGATTCCCCACGAGGTGGTGGGCCAGTTCGGAGCAGCCAAGGTCCTCCTGCGCCCGGCCTATCCCGGGACGGGCGTGATCGCGGGGCGGACCGTGGGCGCGGCATGTCGCATCGCTGGGGTGAAGGACATCCTCACCAAGGCCCTTCGCTCCACGAACCCCCTCAACTTGGCCCGTGCGACCCTGGATGGGTTCCGGCAGATGGAGAGCCCGGAGATGGTGGCCCTTCGCCGGGGGAAGGCGCTCGAGGAGATCCTGGAGGTCGAAGATGTCGAGGCTCGATGACCTGCGCCCCGCCCCGGGGAGCAAGCGCGGGCGGAAGCGCGTGGGGCGGGGATACAGCTCCGGCCATGGAGGCCACGAGTCCGGGAGGGGGACGAAGGGCCAGAACTCCCGGTCCGGGGTGACGGTCCGCCCGGGGTACGAGGGAGGCCAAACTCCCTTCTGGATGAGGTTCCCGAAGCGAGGGTTCATCAACGTGGGGCGGGTCGAGTACGCGGTGGTCAACGTGGGAGATCTCGACGCCCATTTCGCGGCCGGCGATGAGGTTTCGTTGGACATCCTCATCCGCCGGGGGCTGGTGAAGAGCCCCCACCGGCGGCTCAAGGTCCTCGGTGAAGGGGAGCTATCGAAGTGCCTCATCGTGAAGGCGGACCGGTTCAGCCGGACGGCGCGCGCGAAGATCGAAGCCGCGGGGGGTCGCATTGAGACCGGGCCCGCGGCGGCCGATTCCCGCTCCGGCGAGGAGGCGTAGGTGCTGGGGCGGATGCGACAGGTGTTCGCGGTGGAGGAGCTGCGGCGGAGGATCATCTACACGCTGGGTATGCTCCTTGTGTTCCGGATCGGCGCCCACATCCCCGTGCCCGGCGTGGACACGGCTCAGCTCGCGGGTGCGTTCCAGCAGACGTTCGGGGCAGGACTGTTCGGGTTCATCAACATGTTCACCGGCGGGGCGCTGCAGCAGTTCTCGCTTTTCTCGCTGGGGGTCATCCCCTACATCAACGCCTCGATCATCCTCTCGCTCCTCATCCCGGCGTTCCCGCGCCTGAAGAAGCTTCAGGAGGAGGGGCGTGAGGGACGCAAAAAGCTCACCCAGTACACGCGGTGGGGTACAGTGATCCTCGCCCTCCTCCAGTCCTGTGGGATGAGTTTCCTCGTCCGCGGATACGGCCTCGTGGAATGGCCGTGGGGGTTGTTCGTCGTAAGCACGGTCATCTCGCTCACCGCGGGCACCGTGTTCCTGATGTGGGTTGGGGAACGGATGACTGAGAATGGGGTAGGGAACGGGATCTCGATGTTGATCATGGCGGGGATCGTAGCCCGCCTTCCGGCGGAGATCCAGCAAGCAGCGCTCGATATCTCAGCGGGAACGGTTCATCCCCTGTGGGCGATCGGGTTGGTTGGTCTGTTCGTGGCCGTGGTCGCCCTCACCGTCATCATCCAGCAAGGGCAGCGCAAGATCGTGATCCAGTACGCGAAGAGGACCTCGGGGCGCCGCGTGTACGGCGGGCATACCACCCACCTCCCGCTGCGCGTGAACCAGGGCGGGGTGATCCCCATCATCTTCGCCTCGGCAATCCTCACCCTCCCGAGCTCGATCGCAGCGTGGGTCCCTCAACTGAACTGGCTCCAAAGCTATGTGGCCCCCGGAAGCACGATCTACCTCGTGGCCTATGTCCTCCTCATCTTCTTCTTCACTTACTTCTACTCGTCGCTCGTGTTCGACCCCAACGACATCGCGAAGAACCTGCGCGAGGCGGGAGGGTTCGTGCCCGGGGTCCGGCCGGGCCAGCCCACGGCCGCCTATCTGGGGTCGGTCTCCAACCGGCTCCTCCTCGTGGGAGGGCTGTTCCTGGCGGGGATCGCGATTCTACCCCATCTCTTCTCCTCCCTTTCCGGACTGCGGGTGTTCTCCATCGGGGGGACTTCGATCCTCATCCTCGTCGGGGTGGGCATTGACACGATCATGCAGATCGAGGCCCATCTTGTGATGCGGCAATACGAGTCGCTGATCAAGGGTTCGGCGTTCCTGGGGAGGAAGGGGCTGTGAGGAACGTGGCCCTCCTCGGCCCGCCGGGAGCGGGGAAGGGGACGATCGCGGCGCGCGTGGCCGCGGAACTCCATCTGCTCCACCTCTCCACGGGGGATGTGCTCCGGGACGAGGTAGCGCGAGGAACGGAGCTGGGGCACCTCGCGCAGGGGTTCATGGAGCGCGGGGAACTCGTGCCCGACCACGTGGTGCTGGCCATGGTCCGGGAGCGGGTGGAGGGCCGAGAGGGGGTCCTCTTGGATGGGTTCCCGCGTACGCTGGCCCAAGCTGAGGGGCTAGCCCAGTTCCTCCCCCTCCACGCGGTGGTCTACCTTGCGGTGAGCAAGGACGAGGTCGTACGCCGGCTCGGGAACCGGCGGGTCTGCGCGTCCTGCGGGGCCGTGTACAACCTCGTGACCCAGCCTCCGAAAGCAGGGGGGCGGTGCGATCGGTGTGGGGAAAAGCTCGCGCAGCGGCCCGACGACGCGGCTGACGTCGTGGCCCGGCGGTACGAGGTCTACGAGCGAGACTCCCGTCCCCTCGTCGAGCACTACGCCCAGCAGGGGAAGCTCATCACCGTGGACGGTGCACGCTCCCCAGACGTGGTGGCCTCCGACGTCATCGAGGCGCTCCGGCCGTGATCGCCCTCAAGACGGAAGCCGAGGTCGAGGTCGTGGCGCGAAACGCCCAACTCCTGGCCCAGATCCTCGTCGAGGTCGCGCTGGAGGTGCGGCCCGGTGTGACCACGGAGGAGCTCGATCGCTCGGCCGAGGCTAGGATCCGCTTGGCCGGCGTCCGTCCTGCGTTCAAGGGGTACCGCGGTTATCCAGCCACGCTGTGCGTGTCCGTGAACGACGAGATCGTGCACGGAATCCCCTCCGAGCGCCGCTTGCGGGAGGGGGACATCGTATCCCTCGATCTTGGGCTGGAGCGGGACGGTTACTACGCCGATGCCGCGCTCACGGTGGGGGTGGGGCGGATCGCACCCGAGGCTGAGCGGCTGCTCGATGTCACGCGGGGCGCCTTGCGGAACGCGATCAAGGCCGCTAGAGTAGGGGGGCACGTTTCGGATCTATCCCACGCCATTGGCCGCTACGTGACGGACCACGGGTTTCATGTGGTGCGGGAGTTCGTGGGGCACGGCATCGGCCGCGAGCTCCACGAAGATCCGCAGATCCCGAACTTCGGGGAGCCGGGCCACGGGACGATCCTCAGGGAGGGGATGATCCTCTGCCCGGAACCCATGGTGAAGGGGGATGATCTTCCCGTTCGCATTCAGGGCGATGGTTGGACCGCGGTCACGGCGAGCGGTGCGCCTGCTGCGCACTACGAGGAAATGGTTGTCGTCACATCGCGCGGACCCCACACGCTGACGGGTGGGATTTGGGAGGCCTTTTGTCGAAAAAGGATGTGATCCGGGCTCGCGGGGAAGTGACGGAAGTCCTCCCCGATTCGATGTATCGGGTGAAGCTGGACAACGAGCATGACGCGCTGTGCGTGGCCTCGGGCCGGATGCGGAAGAACTTCATCCGGGTGGTGGTGGGGGATCGGGTGATCGTGGAGTTTTCCCCCTACGACCTCACCCGAGGCCGGATCGTGTACCGGGAGACGTGACAGGAGGCGAGGATGAAGGTCCGGAGTTCAGTGAAGAGGATTTGCGATAAGTGCCGGGTCATCCGCCGCTCGGGACGGTTGTGGGTTGTCTGCCGCAACCCCAAGCACAAGCAGCGGCAGGGGTAGGGTATGGCGAGGATCGCAGGCATCAACCTTCCGGCGAAGAAGCAGATCGCGGTGGCGTTGACCTACATCTACGGGATCGGGCCGTCACGGGCGCGGCAGATCCTGGAGCGGACCGGGGTCGCCCCGGATACGAGGGTGATGGATTTGACAGAGCAGGACGTGACCGCCCTGCGGCGCGAGGTGGAGTCCCAGCTCGTGGAGGGGGATCTGCGCCGCCAGGTCCGGGCGAACGTGCAACGCATGATTGACATCGGGTGCTACCGGGGCCTTCGGCACAAGGCCGGCCTCCCCGTGCGCGGGCAGAAGACGGGGACGAACGCCCGCACCTGGAAGGGGCCGCGGCCGGCGAAGGCCGGAAAGAGGAAGTAATGGCCCGGGCGCGGAAGAAAAAGGCGATTCGTCTCGATCGGGCGCGGGTGCATGTTCACTCCACCTTCAACAACACGATCATCACCGTGACCGACCTCAACGGCAACGCCGTCGGCTGGCAATCGGGCGGGACGGCGGGGTTCACCGGATCCCGCAAAGGCACCCCTTACGCCGCTCAGCTTGCCACTCAGGCCCTAGCGCGCGACCTCAAGGAGTATGGAGTACGGTCGGTCGTGGTGACGGTGGACGGCATGGGATCCGGACGTCAGGCCGTGGTGCAGACGCTCCGCTCGCTCGGGATCCAGGTCGAGGAAGTGCGGAACGTGACCTCGGTCAGTCACAGCTAGGAGGCGGCAACCACGATGGGCAGGTATGCAGGTCCAAAGTGCAGGATATGTCGGCGGGAGGGGGTGAAGCTCTTCCTGCGTGGAGATCGCTGTTATTCGCCGCAGTGCCCAGTCGCGAAGAGGCCCCAGGTCCCGGGCCAGCACAGCCGCTTCCGTCGGCGGGCGAGCCCCTATGCGATCCGGATCCGCGAAAAACAAAAGCTGAAGAGGATCTACGGCGTTCGGGAGGCTCAGTTTCGCCGCTACGTGGAGGCGGGGAAGAAGTGGAAAGGCGTCACGGGCGAGGCGATCCTGAAGTCGCTGGAGAAGCGCTTGGACAACGTCGTGTACCGCGCCGGGTTCGCGCACTCCCGCAACCAAGCCCGCCAGCTCGTGGGCCATGGCCACTTCCTGGTGAACGGGCGCTTGACCGATGTCGCCTCGTACGCGGTCGCGGAGGGGGACATCGTCGAGGTGAGACCCCAGTCCCGCGACAAGCTGCGCCCACAGATCCAGGCTGCCTCCGAGCGGCGGCCCGTTCCGAGTTGGTTGGCCCGCGACCTTGAGGGGCTGCGCATCCAGGTGAGTGCTGAACCCAGCGTGGAGGAACTGGAGCAGTCGATCAAGATGAACCTGATCGTGGAGTTCTATTCGAGGTAGAGATGGCTTCCTTCGTCTATCCGGAAACGGCAACATGGGTTGAGCCCGTCGAGCCCCGCTACGGGCGGCTGATCGTGGCCCCGCTGGAGCGGGGCTATGCGACGACGTTGGGCAACGCCCTGCGGCGAGTCCTGCTGTCCGCGATCCCCGGGGCGGCCGTGGTGAGGGTGCTGTTCCCGGGGCGATTTCACGAGTACGACACGATCCCGGGCGTGCGCGAGGACGTGCTGCACATTATCCTCAATCTGAAGGGCCTCGCCATCCGGAGCCAGGACGAGGCTTTGCACCGCTTGTACGTGAGCGCGACCGGCCCCGGCGAGGTCAGGGCAGGGGACATCGAGACGCCAGCAGGGGTGGAGATCACCAATCCGGACCACGTGATCGCCACCCTGGAGAAGAATGGGAAGCTCGAGGTGGAGATGGAGGTCGAGGTCGGGCGGGGGTTCCGCTCCGCCGAGGAGAACAAGCGAGAAGACGCGCCTGTGTCCCTCATCCCGGTGGACGCGGACTTCTCGCCCATCGAGCGCGTCAACTTCACGGTGGAGGCGACCCGGGTCGGGGGGCGTTCCGGCTACGAGCGGCTGCTGCTCGACGTGTGGACAAACGGGGCGATCACCCCGCCCGAGGCAGTGGGGCAGGCGGTCAGGGTGCTGCGCGAGCACCTCGCCGTGCTCGACGGAGCCCGCGGCGAGCATGGGGAAGGGGAGGCGATCCCCGCGGCCGCGGAGGAGATGCTCCAGCCCTTGATCGAGCTGGGGTTCGAGGTCCGCGCCTGTAACCTCCTTCGCGAGGAAGGGGTCATCACTCTCCAGGATCTCCTCGCCAAGACCCGCGAAGAAGTGTCCGACATCCATGGGTTCGGGGAGAGGACCCTCGCCCGGCTGGAGGAGCGCCTCGGCGAGCTCGGCTACGCCCTGCGTTCGGAGAAGGAGGACTGATGCGCCACCGCTGCAAGGTGCCCAAGCTCAGCATGACGAGCGACCGCCGCCGCGCGGTGCTCGCCGGTCAGGCCAAGGATCTTATCCTGTACGGCAAGGTGGACACGACCCCTGCCCGCGCGAGGGCGACCCAAGCGCTCGTGGAGCGGCTCGTGACGTGGGCCCGCACGGGGGACCAGGCTTCACAGCGCCGGGCGTTCGCGATCCTCCAGAGCAAGGAGGCCACGGCGAAGCTGTTCGCGGAGCTGGGGCCCCAGTATCGCGACCGCGAGGGCGGATACACCCGCATCCTCAAGCTGGGCCCCCGGCGGGGAGATGGGGCGGAGACAGCCCGCCTCACCTGGGCCTGATGCCCGGTCGGCCGGTCATCCCACCGGGAGCAGCGGTCGCAGGTCCATACTCGCCTGCGGTCCAGGCGGGCCGGTTCCTGTTCATCTCCGGCCAGCTCCCCGTGCTCGCCAGTGGGGAGCTCTCCACGGGGCCGATCGAGGAGCAGACCCGGCTCTGCCTGGAGCGGATCTCCACCATCGTCCAGGCTGCAGGTGGCTCGGTTCGCGACCTGGTCAAGGTCACGATCTACCTCACCGACATGGAGCAGTTCGCCGCGGTGAACGAGGCTTATGCCTCCTTCTTCACCGATGCCCTCCCGGCCCGAACCTGCATTGAGGTCCGTCGACTCCCCAACGATGCCCACATCGAGATCGAGGCCGTGGCCCACCTCGATCCGCAGGGTCAGCCGCTCGGGTAAAGGCAGCCCGCGGCCTGACGTTCCCCGAGGGCGCGCAGCATCTCCGCGGTCGTCTCCTTGAGGCCGTACACCGGCTTCCAGCCCCAGTCGGAACGCGCTGCTGAGTCATCGATCGAGCGGGGCCAGGAGTCGGCGATCTCCTGGCGGAAGTCGGGCTGGTACCGTACACGGAACTCCGGGATGTGCTTGCGGATCTCCGCCGCCACCTCGCCCGCGGTGAAGCTCATCGCGGTGATGTTGTACGTCCGGTAGCGGAGGTTCCCGTTGGGAGCAGCCATCAGCTCGATCGCGGCCCTCAGGCAGTCCGGCATGAACATCATCGGGAGCGCGGTGTCCTCGCGCACAAAACAGGTGTAACTTCTCTTCTCCACCGCAGCGTAGAAGATCTCGACCGCGTAGTCCGTGGTCCCCCCGCCGGGGGGGGTCTCGCTGGAGATGATCCCCGGGTACCGCAGCCCGCGCACGTCGAGCCCATAACGCCGGGCGTAGTAGTCGCAGAGGAGCTCCCCCGCAACCTTCGTCACGCCGTAGATCGTGGTCGGGGAGAGGATCGTGTCCTGGGGCGTGGCATCACGGGGAGTGCGGGGACCGAACACGGCGATCGAGCTCGGGTAGAACACCTGAGCCAGGCCGCGATGGCGGGCGATCTCCAGGACGTTGTACAGCCCGTTCACGTTGACCTCCCACGCCCGCGGGGGATCCTGTTCCCCCGTGGCGGAGAGGACCGCCGCGAGGTGGTAGATCGCCTCGATGCGGTGCTCGCGCACGACGCGCTCCAGCGCGGCGCGGTCCGTGACGTCGAGCCGGACGAATGGGCCTGAGGCGGCGAGCTTGTCCGCGGCTGGCCTGCGGTGCCCGGCAGCCACAACGTCGTCCCTGTGGTGGCGTCGCAGCTCGAGAGTGAGCTCCGATCCGATTTGTCCCGTGGCCCCTGTGACGAGGATCCTCATGGTATCGCCTCCCGATGGTCTTGTGTGGGATTGTACCGGCCTGCGTTTGATCCGACGAGCACGGTCCGGTAAGCTGCCTCGCCGCCTGACGGCGCGCAGGAGAGGGAGGGTCGATGAGCAAGTACGATTTCATCTCTGCTGAGTTGGAGGAACTTCGGAAGCAGGGCCTCTATAACACGATCCGCACGATCGGGAGCCCGGTCGGGTCGTGGACCGTGGTCGATGGGAAGAGGGTCCTCAACATGTGTTCCAACAACTACCTCGGGTTCGCCAATGACCCCCGGTTGAGGGAGGCGGCGCGCCGGGCGCTCGACGAGTACGGGGTGGGGCCAGCGGCGGTGCGGTCCATCGCCGGCACGATGTCCCTCCACGTCGAGTTCGAGCGCAAGCTGGCCGCGTTCAAGGGGGCGGAGGACGCGATCTCGCTCCAGTCAGGGTTCTGTGCCAACCTCGCCGCGATCCCGACCTTGGTGGGGGCCGGCCACGCCCTGTTCACCGACGAACTCAACCACGCCTCGATCATCGACGGGTGCCGGCTCACCAAGGCGGAACGGGTGATCTATCCCCATCGGGACGTGGATGCCCTTGCCAAGGCGCTCCGCGAGCACAAGGATGCGCCGCGGAAGCTCATCGTCACCGACGGGGTGTTCTCGATGGACGGGGACCTCGCGCCGCTCCCGGGGATCGTGGAGGTCGCGGAGGAGTTCGACGCGATGGTGATGGTGGACGATGCGCATGGAGAGGGGGTACTCGGCTCCCACGGGAGGGGGATCGCGGACCACTTCGGCCTGCAGGGACGGGTGGACATCGAGATGGGGACGCTCTCCAAGGCGTTCGGGGTCATGGGGGGGTACGTGGCCGGCAAGAGGGAGATCGTGGAGTACCTCCGGCAGCGGGCGCGGCCGTTCCTGTTCTCCAGCGCCGCCACCCCGGCCGACGTGGCGGCGTGCCTCGCCGCAGTGGAAATCCTCGAGGGGACAGACGAGCCGGTGCGGAGGCTGTGGGACAACGCCCGCTACTTCAAGACGAAGATGGGGGAGCTCGGGTTCGACCTCGGGGCGTCGGAGACCCCGATCACCCCGGTCATGCTCGGTGAGGCAGCGACCGCGTGGGAGTTCTCGCGGCAGCTGTTTGCGGAAGGTGTCTTCGTTCAGGCGATCGTGTTCCCCACCGTCCCCCGGGGCAAGGCCCGGCTGCGCGTGATGGTGTCCGCCGTGCACACGAAGGAGGACCTGGACTTCGCCGTCGATGCCTTCGCTCGCGTGGGGCGCAAGTTGGCGGGATCTGGGGGGGCCGTTGGGCGCTGCTGAGGCCCTGGCGCGCGTCCTCGTCGCGGCCCTGGTTGGGGGAGCGATCGGGCTCGAGCGGGAGCTGCGCGGCCGCGCGGCCGGCCTGCGGACGCACATCCTCGTCTGCGCCGGGTCGTCGCCGCGCTGGGAGCTGTGGTCGGGAAAGGCCTGTACGTCCTCGCCGCCGGAGCCGGCATGCTGGTGCTGGTTGTCCTGTTCCTGCTGAACCGCGTTGGGCACATGATACCCGTCCACAGGTACCACACCGTGATCGTCCACGGGGAGGGG
>DSBZ01000129.1 GCA_011057175.1 Candidatus Acetothermia bacterium | reverse complement strand
GTTTCACCTCCCCGATTCTCTACTTTAGCCCGGCCCCTATCCGCGGGTGCACGCCGACCGGGCACAAATCCGATGGTAGACCCCACATACCGCTGACCCGGGGACCTTTCCACGCCACTACCTTTGAGCAAATCGCTTGCAGCGCGTTCTCCAAGAACTCATCGCATGGCCCCCTCTACAATCCGGATCTCTTCCCCGGTGAGGCCGTAGAGATCGTAGACGAGTTGGTCAATCTGCTGGTCGGTGGCGGTGATCTGGCGCTGGAGGGCCGTCTTCTCGTGGGCGGTCTTAGCGGCGGAGAGCTGCTTGCGAAGGTCCAGCACGATCTGCAACAGAGAATCCGGTCCGGCCGTCTGTTCGCACCGCTTCATACGCAGCGCCCGGCATCCCAGGAGCGGGAGTCCGTGAGCATGCGCTGATGGTCTTGAATGGCAAAGACTCACTGGTGGAACCTCCTGGCTGGGCAGTCTGCAGCGCTGCCGCGGCTCTACTGTGAGTCATCACCCTCTCTCTGAAGCAGATGAACAGCATGGCTCCGTCAAGGAGGACAAGCGCGGATGCCGCCACAACTGAGACCCAGATCAGTGCCTGTTCCCAGAGTTCTGTTAGGGGGGCATCACACGACGCTCCAGAGGTAAGACAGATCAGCCCGAAAGCCCAGAGGCCAATCCCCGGACCCATGATAGGGAAGACACACACACTGACAGCCGCCAGCTGGCCAACCCATTTCTTCCATCCGGTGCCGTGCCGCTTCAAGAGATAGATGTCCCACCCGAGAACCGGAGATCCACCGTACCGGTTTCTGAGAGCCGGACCGAGGCACTCGGCAACGAACTGGCCCGAATAGGCGAGGAAAACGTCGTGCCGCAAGTAGAAGAACCCCAGCGCCAGGAACACGGATGCGAGAGCGAATGCAATGGGGGCCTGCCAAGCACCAAGCTCTCGAAACGGGCCGACACCAAGGAACGTCAGCGCGGCCGCCAACACAACGAGGGAGTAGTTCACGAGCTGCTGTTCGTGTGAGGTGCGCACCTCCCATTCCCGTCGAACCTCGCGGTACTCAGCCAACCACCAGTCCTCTACACTTGGCACCTGCACCTCCTGTCCTTAGATGCTCGCCGCCGTACGCTCCCGGAAGGCGCGATCAGTCCTTCATCGCGCTATCCAAATCCTTGACAGTGGTCCGCAGCATGTCCAGTTCATTGAGTCGAGTGCGCTTATGACCAACACTGCGCCGGATCTCCAACAGGAGTCCCCCCCAGAGCAGCATCATCTTGACTGGGTCTTTCTGCCCCGATGCCTCTGCCTCATACGCGTGCGCGAGAAGCGAATTGTATGCCCGAACAACGGTGTCAGAACCAAACAAGTTGAGCTCAAAGGCGGCCTGGCGGTACTCGTAGGACGTGATGCGTTTCGCTGCTTCCTGTGCCCCCTTTGTCTTCAGGTCGGCGAAAAGCCTGATGTACGGGTCGAGTATCTCAGCATACACCTTGCGTTGCTGCTCGCGAAGCTTGACTCGCGCCGCCCGCAGTTCTTCAGTCCAAGAGCGAACGATCCAGCTTATCACACCTCCCAGAACCATCAGAAACGCTGGCCCAATCGCCTGCAGCCAATCCAACGGGATTCACCTCCTTGCTCTGCGTTCGCAAGGTCCCGCCCTTGACACCACGCAGTGCAGCACATCGTGGACTGCCCTCCTGTCTCGGCTCTCAGCACGAAACAGCTAAGCTACATCCTCCACAATCCTGATCTCCTCATCGGTCAGCTCGTAGAGTTCGTAGACGAGGTGGTCCAGCTGCTGATCACTGGCAAGAATCTGACGTTCGACTGAGGTCTTGTCGTGAGGTGTTCTCGCGGTACGCGCGCGCTTACGAAGCTCTTGAGCACTCTGTACGCCTGCAACCAGCCTCCCTTGCTTGTACGCATTTCCTCGCTTGCCGTTATCGCGACGCACAACCGGGAACGGCGCCAAGTAGTTGGTTTTGAAGCGGAAGAACCCTCCACGCAGCACCACGCCTGTTCGTGATATGAACCACCACAAGAGTCGGGAGTTTAGTATCCCAAGCCAGTATTCGAGCGGCTCTGACACGCTCGATCGAGGTAACAGAGAGTAGACTTGCGTGTTGTGGTAGATGCCTGCAGGACAAATGGTCATGTTGGGACCGTGCGATATTTCCGGAGTGATGAGCCGACGCGTTTCGAAAACGTTCATGTCACGGCTCCTGTGGCACGAGTACCAGTACCTGGGATTCGTTTTCTGTCGGACCCGTGTCTCCCTCAGCTCGTCTCTGAACCGCTGTAGGTACTTAAACGCACGTGGGTAACGCGTTCTTATCTCTCGCTCCTCAAGTATGACCGTTCTTCCGTCCTCCAGCCTGTAAGGGTATATACAGCACCACGTCCAGCGTGGCTCGCTGTATCGGTGTACATCCTCTCCTGTCAGCAGAGGGCGCAGAATACCGCGTTCCAGTAACACTTCTCCATCTGCGCGATGGGAGTAGACTTCCGCCAACTCATCGGATTGTCACCTCTTGAATTCCACAATGTGGACAGCGTCAACGCCTGACTGCACCCCAACCAAGATCTTCTCCATCACCTCGCCCAGAGCAGTCCCCATTCTGTTCATCTTCTTGAGCAACTGGCGATCTGGCTTGTTCAATAACAGCCACGGTGAGTTCGAAAGGGACGAGAGTTCGTAAGCTGCGCAGTCGGACATGTTGATCTGATTGAGCGCGGTGGGTTCATCTCCCATCAGCTCAACGAAATCGAGGGTACCGTCTCCCTGTCTGCCCACGAACAGAAGTCCAGTGTAGGTGGTTGCACTACTGAAGACCGATCTCGAGCCGAACGAGAGCAGCCTCACTCTGCCAGCGCTGCTGGCCAGGAACCCTCTCAAACCACTGCCCGCGTCGGCACTGATGAACTTGTGTGGGCAGATGTAGCCTAGGACACCGCCTGGGTTGAGGAGGCAGAACCCTCGCTCAATAAAGAGCATGTACAGATCATAGCGCCTCGCGGCACTTCGGAAGGCTGCTGCAAGATAGGGCAGCTCCTTCCCGTGGGAGTCCCGGAGGGTTTGAATGCGCGCATAAGGCGGATTCCCGATCACAACATCGAATCCGGGGTTCTGGCCGGAGAACACGTCGGGGAATTCGGCGTTCCAGTCGAACGGGTTGATCCGGTACCGCTCCTCCTCGTCGAGCAGGGTGTACTCCTTCCCTTCCCAAAAGTCGGGGCCGATCAGGCTGTTCCCGCACTTGATGTTCGCCCCAAGGTCGGGCAGCGCCCGCTCCTGGAACAGCCGGTAGAAGCTGTCGAGCGTCTCGTGGGTCTCGCCCTCCAAGACCTTGAGGAGCAGCGAGAGCTTGGTCACCTCCACGGCCTGGGGGTCGATGTCCACGCCGTAGATGTGGGTGAGGAGGATCCGCTTCCGCTCGGCGGTGGTCAGGCGCCACTCCCCGCCGGGGCCGCGATAGAGGCGCGGGTTCCGGCCGCGGGCGTGCTTCTCGGGGCCGTCCTCGACGTACTTCTTCCGGTACCAGTCGAGGAGGTACTGGTACGCGCCGAGGAGGAATGACCCCGATCCGCACGCGGGGTCGAGCACGCGCAGCGGACGCAGTTTCGCCGACCGCTTCCAGGCCTTCGTGAACCCGCCCACCTCCTGGGGGGTCTTCCCCTCGAGGAGCACCCCCACGGTGTGCTCGACGATGTAGTCCACGATGTAGGTCGGCGTGTAGTAGACCCCGCCCGCCTTGCGCACCTCGGGCTTCTCCTCGACCACCGCGCGGTGGCCCGCGGTGAGCCGGATGACCTTCCCCAGGAACTGCTCGTACACCTGGCCCAGGATGTCGGCGGGCAGGACGGAGAACTCGTAGGGGCTCTCCGGGTAGTACAGGCGGCGGAGGATGTCCTTGAGGACCTTGTCGTCCACCACGAGGTCGAGGGTCAGCTCGTCGGGCGGCTCGGCGCGGCCCTTCTCGGGGCGGAAGTGGAACAGGCCGGAGTTGTACCGCTCGTCGGCGCGCCGGAATAGCTCGCCCAGCCTCCGGTAGACGTTCGCGCCGTTGAGAAGTGCCTGGAGCCCGCCGTAGGGCTCGATCCCCCGGTCCTCGCAGATCCGCAGGAAGATGATCCGGTCGATCGTGCGCTGGACGGCGAAGTTGAGCTCGCGCTGGGTGAGGCCAGGGTTGCGCAGGGCGAGGTTGCGCGCCAGTTCCTCCCGCCAGCCCTCGATCTCGGCCAAGAACGCGTCGTCCACCTCGGCCGTGCCCCGCTTGGCCTTCGTGGACTCGGCGTACCGGTCGAACGAGCCCTTGAGGACCGCCTCTTTCCCGAAGATCCCGGCGAGCTCGTCCCAGCGGACGTCGTACTCGTCGCAGGTCACGTAGAGGATGCGGGCGGTGCTCGCCGGATCGGTCCGCTCGGGCTTGACCCGGCAGTCGTACACGGCAAACTCGGCGAAGTTGGTGAGGATCGAGAGGGGGAGCTTGGCCGACCACGCGTAGCGGCGGAGCTGGAACGCGGCCCCAGCATCGTCCTTGATCTTCACGCCGGGGCGCTTCGTCTCCACGAAGAACTTGCGCGCCCCGCCCACGCGGAACGAGTAGTCGGGGGCCTTGGTCAGGCCGCCGATCACGATCGCGTCCTCGTGAACCACGTCCTTGTAGGCTTCGGCGTAGCCGGAGATGTTGGCCACGTCCCACCCCAGCGCGGTGAACAACGGGTCCACGAACTCGATCCGAGTCTGGGTCTCGTTGTACGGCCCGGACACGTACGAGGCGCGGTTCTCGTGGAACCGGGCGACGAGCCGCCGGACCTCTCCCGGAAGGGGCATCTCCGTATCTTCCATTGTCCCGGCCGCAGCCTGGGACAGCAACTCCGGCCGAGGGCTCCCTCCTCCCTCTCCGACCGGGTAAGCTTGGGGATCCGGACAGGGAAGGAGGTCGTCCATGGACCCGATCGAGATCGGCCGGCAGCTCCTGAAGGCCTCTGTCTGGGCGAGGGCGCGGGATATCGAGACCGACCAGAAGAAGGGGATCCCGCATCCTCCCCTCCAGAAGCCCGCTCCGGAGGGCGCGCCCCTCCTGAAGCTCCCCGACCCGAAGGCGCTCCAGGTCGGCCAGGTCACGGTGTTCGACGCGATCGCGTCCCGCCGGAGCCACCGCCGGTTCACGCCCAATCCCCTCACCCTGGAGGAGCTGACGCTCCTCCTCTGGGCCACCCAGGGGGTGGAGCGCGTCGTCCGCGATGGGGTAGCCACGTTCCGCACCGTGCCCTCGGCCGGGGCGCGGCACCCGTTCGAGACCTACCTCATCGTGAACCGCGTCACGGGCCTTGAACCGGGCCTGTACCGGTACCTCGCCCTCGATCACGCGCTCGCCTTCCTGCGCGCGGATCCGGATTTCCCAGCTCAGGTCGCCGAGGGATGCCTGGGGCAGGAGTTCGTGGGCCAGGCGGCGGTCGTGTTCGCCTGGACGGTCATCCCCTACCGCACGGAGTGGCGGTACAGCGTGTTCTCGCACAAGGTGATCGCCATCGACGCCGGGCACATGTGCCAGAACCTGTACCTGGCCTGCGAGGCGATCGGCGCCGGCACGTGCGGAGTCGGCGCCTACCACCAGGAGAAGATGGACGCCCTCCTCGGGGTGGATGGCGTGGACGAATTCACGATCTACGTCGCTCCGGTGGGGAAGGTCCGCTAACGGCCCGGGCGAGGGGGGCCCCTGGGTTGTGAGGCCGTCGCCGGCAGGCTGCCACGCCACATCGCTGGGCCAGCTCAGAGGGCGTAGAGGACGTCGCCGGCGAGGTTGACGGCGTGGTCGCCGATCCGCTCCAGGTTGTGCAGGATCTCCAAGAACAGCGTCGCCGCCCGCGGCTGGCAGATCCCTTCATCGAGGCGGCGCAGGTGGCGCTCCTTAAACCGCTTCTCGAGGTGATCCACCTCCGCTTCGAGGTGGAGGGCTTGTTGGGCCCGGGCGCGCTCCTCGGCCCTGAGCGCGGCGAGCGCGGTACGGTAGAGGGCGGTCGCCTCATGAGACAGGTCAGATCCGACATCCTCAGGACCTCATGCCGGGCCTGGCTCAGCGCGACGGCGGGCGCGGCGAGGAACGCCTCCGCCAGATGCTGGGGCCGGGCCTCGACCACGGGCTCCCTCCCCCGGGTGATCTGGCCCGCGAGCCACGCCAACGCGCCCACAAGCGGCAGGAACGCGAGCGTGCTCCCGACGTTGAACAACGTATGCGCATTGGCGATCTGCCGCGCCAGGAGCGAGGATGTGCTCGCCATGAGCCCCGCGTACCACGGAACGAGCGGGATGAACACGGCGGCCCCGATCACGTTCACGAGGAGCTGGGCCCGCGCCAGTTGCCGCGCGGGGTGGGACATCCCGAGGGACGCGATCTGGGCGGTGACGGTGGTCCGGATCTCCGCTCCCAGCATGACCCCGATCCCCTGGCGGAGCGAGACGACGCCCACGTTGATCAAACCAATGAGGAGCACCATCGCGATGCTGCTCGACTGGAGGAGCGCTGTGGCCACCGTTCCCACGAGCACGCCGCGGTACGCCTTGCTCCTCAGCCTCTCCAGAAGTGCCCGCACCTGCTCCCCCACCGCCCCCAGGATCACCGCGACGACGTCGATCTCCATCGCCTCGTCCCCCGGCGGGCAATCCAAACCTGCTCCTCACCGTGACGGAACGGACCGCGGTCGAAATCGCCGTACAGGGCCTCGATCGCAAACACCGCACGCTCGAGGAGGTGCGGCATCTCGTAGCGGAAGATGTAGCGGAGGACGAGCGGGGTGAACCGCTTCGCGACCACGGTCCGTCTTCGTCCAGCTCCTCGAACACGAAGTACTGTCGCAGGACCTGCTCCTCGCGCTCGTACTGGCGTGTGTCCCACACGAGGACGCGGTGTCCGGTCTCGGGATGGATGAACTCGCTTTCGAGCTTGAGGGACGCGCCCAACGGGCCCCGGTGGGCGACGATGATCTCCAGGCTGGGGTCGAAGATGTTCAGGACGAGCCGGCCCCCATCCACGAGGTGGTCGAGGATCGAGTGGAGCGCGCGGAGCTGGTCCTCCACGGTGAGGAGGTGGACGAACGCCCGGTAGGGGATCATGGCGAGGTTGAACCTCCGCCCAAGAAGCTCGATCCGGCGCTGGGTCTCCGGAGGGAGCTTCCCCACCTTGTCCCGGGCCACAGCGAGCATGGACGGGGCCCGATCGAGCCCCACGATCTCCACCCCGGCCTCGGCGACGGGGATCAGGATCCTCGCCGTGCCGCACCCCAGCTCCAACACCGGCGATCCCGCCCGCCGCGCCTCCTCGACGTAGAACCCCACGTCCCTGGGACGGCCGGTCGCGTAGTAGTCATAGAACGACGCATCCTGCCGGTCGTATTCCTCCATCGCACCCCCCTTGTACCCCCCGCGGAGCCAACGATACACTGAACCCATGAAACCCATGCTCGCAGCGAAGTGGTTCCTTGGCGCGGCAGTGGCCTGCTTTGCCATCGCCTCGGTCGGAGCCCCGCTCGCCGTTGTGGCGACGACGTCCATCGTGGGGGACGTGGTCAGGGCGATCGGGGGGGAGGAAATCTCGCTCGTCGTCCTATTCCCGCCCGGGACGGATCCCCACACGTTCGAGCCCACCCCCCGCGACCTCCGCGCCCTCCATGAGGCCGATCTCGTGTTCATCAATGGGGCGGGGCTTGAGGAGGGGCTGAGTCCGATCCTCTCCTCCCCCGAGCTTGAGGGGAAGGTGGTCGACCTCTCGGCCGGAGCTGAGCTCCTCACGCTGGACGAGGATCACGATGGCGTGGACCCCCACGTGTGGTTCGACCCCCTCCTCGTCGCGGAGTGGACGCACCGGATCGAACGGGCCCTCGTGGCATTGGACCCGAGCGGGAAGGAGGCGTTCGCCCACCGGGCTGCGGCATACCGGGAGGAGCTCGCCGAGCTCGACCGATGGATCCAGGCCCAAGTCGCGATCCTTCCCCCCGCGCGGCGCGTGCTGGTGACGGACCACCGGTCCCTCGGGTACTTCGCCGCCCGGTACGGGTTTGAAGAGGTGGGGGCGATCATCACCGGGTTCAGCACGCTCGCCGAGCCGTCGGCGCGGGAGATGGCCGCGCTCATGGAACGGATCCGCAGCCTGGGCATCCCGGCGGTGTTCGTGTCCCAAGAATTCAACCCCGACCTCGCCTCCCAGCTCGCCCGCGACACTGGGGTCCGCGTGGTGGTCCTGTTCCAGGGGTCCCTCTCCGCGCCGGATGGGCCCGCTCCGGACTACCTCTCCTTCATGCGGGAGAACGTGCGGCGGATCGTGGAGGCGCTCCGCGGATGAGGGACGCCCACCCCTACCGGGAGTGCTCGGACCCCCTCCACGGCGAGGGGCCGGCGGTGGAGGCGCGGGAGGTGTCGGTCGTCCGCGACGGGAAGACAGCGCTTGAGGGGATCACGTTCGAGCTCGATCCGGGCGGGCTCCTGGCCGTGGTCGGGCCGAACGGGGCCGGGAAGACGACCCTCCTCCAGGTCCTGTCCGGCACGCTCGCCCCCTCCTCAGGCGAGGTGCGGATCTTCGGTCACCGCCCGGCACGGCACATCTGCATCGCCTACCTCCCCCAGCGGCTGGGGGTGGACTTCCGGTTCCCTGTAGCGGTGCGGGACGTGGTGATGATGGGGCGCACGGGGCTCCTCGGGCCGCTGCGCCGGCCCCGGGGACGGGATCGGGAACGGGTCGCCGAGGCCCTGGCCCTCGTCGGGATCACGGCCCTCGCCCGGCGCCCGATCGATCGGCTTTCGGGCGGGGAGCAGCAGCGGATGTTCATCGCCCGGGCCATCGCCCAGGAGGCGCGCGTGCTCCTCCTCGACGAGCCGCTGGCCGGACTGGACGCCCCGGCCCAGGAGGGGATCCTGGGGCTCCTCGGGCGGCTGCGGGCGGAACAGATCACGTCGATCGTCGCCCTCCACGAGCTCGACCTCGCCCAGGCCCACTTCCCCCTCGCCCTCCTGCTCAACGTGCGCGCGATCGGGCTCGGCCCGCCGGGCGAGGTGTTCGCCCCTGGCCGGCTGCGGGAGGCGTACGGGACGGGGCTGCGCATCTTCCAGACGCCGTCCGGCCCGGTCGCCCTCAGCGACACGTGTTGCGAAGGAGGGGACCACGACCATCGTTGACCTCATCATCTCCCCGTTCGCCTACCCGTTCATGGTGCGAGCCCTCCTCGCCGCAGCCGTGGTGGGGGCGACGTGCGCTGTGGTGGGGACGTACGTGGTCCTCCAGGGGATGGCGTTCTTCGGGGATGCCTTGGCCCACTCGATCCTCCCCGGGGTAGCGGTGGGGTACCTCGTCCACCGCGGCAACCGCGGTCCGATCCTCCTCTGGGCCCTCGGGGCGGCGATCCTCGCCTCGCTCGGGATCGGGGCGGTGGGCCACCGCGGCCGGTTCCGCGAGGACACGGCGATCGGGATCGTGTTCGCGGGGATGTTCGCCCTCGGGATCGCCCTCATCTCCACCGTGCGCGGCTACGCGGTCGATCTCGCCCACTTCCTGTTCGGGAACGTCCTTTCTGTGACGCCGACCGACCTCGTCCTCACCGGCGGGATCGGGGCCGCCGTGGTCCTGACGGTGATCCTCTTCTACAAGGAGTTCCTCGTCGTATCGTTTGATCCCACGTTTGCCCAGACGCTCCGGCTGCGGACGGGCCTCTTCCGGTACCTCCTCCTTCTCCTCATCGCGGTGACGGTGGTGATCTCCCTCAAGGCCGTGGGGGTAGCATTGGTGCTGGCGATGCTCATCACCCCACCGGCCACGGCGTATCTTCTGACGCGGCGGATGGGGCGGATGATGGCCCTCGCCGCGGTGTTCGGGATCCTCTCCGGGGTGGTCGGACTGTACCTCTCGTTCTACGCCGGGATCGCGAGCGGGGCGGCGATCGTCCTCGTGGCGACCGCCCTGTTCGTCCTCGCCCTCATCTTCGCCCCTCGCCGGGGCCTCCTCGCCCACCGCAGAAGGGCGGCGTAAGGGCCCGGCGGCTGGATGCCGTAGCGGCGGGTCCTGTCCCCGACCGCGGTGCCGCGCTTGGGATGGTTGTGAGGGTGCCTCTCGGCGGCGAGCCGGCAGCAGCGCTACAACCCCATCTCCGACAGCCTGACCTCACCTGGGTCACCGACTGCCTACGATCCGAACACGCCCTCTCAGAAGCGGGGCCGGTGAGGGGCACGACCTCCCGCGGGGTGGCAGAATTGGACGGTCATGGTCGCCAAGATGGAGTTTGCGGAGAAGGCCCGGGGGCTCCCGAAGTCGCCCGGGGTGTACCTCTTCCGCGGGCGCGGCGGCACGATCCTCTACGTGGGCAAGGCCTCCTCCCTCCGCGACCGGGTCCGCTCCTACTTCCAGTCCCCTCGCCACCAGTCGGCCAAGGTCCGGTTCCTCATGCGCGAGGCCCGCGACCTGGAGACGATCCTCACCGGGACGGAGGAGGACGCGCTCGTCCTCGAGGACGCCCTCGTCAAGAAGCACCACCCGCGGTTCAACGTCCGCCTCCGCGACGACAAGCGCTACCCCTACCTCAAGATCACAGCCGAACCCTTCCCCCGGGTCCTCGTCGTGCGCCGGCCGGCGAGCGACGGCGCCCGCTACTTCGGCCCGTTCACCTCCAGCCGCGCGATGCGCCGCGCCCTCAAGCTCGCCCACAAGCTCTTCCCGATCCGCACCTGCAACCTCCCCCTCGGGGAGAAGCGCTACGAGCGGCCGTGCCTCCTCTACCACATCGGCCGGTGCTCGGGCCCCTGCGCGGGCCTCGTGACCGAGGAGGAATACCGCCGGACCGTGGAGGCAGCCGCCCTCCTGTTCGAGGGCCGGGTAGAGCGGGTGGTGGAGGAGCTGGCCCTCGAGATGGTGCGGGCAGCAGCTGAGGAGAGGTTCGAACACGCGGCGCGCCTCCGAGACAGCATCCGTGCCCTCGAGCGGATCCGCGAGCGGCAGGCCGTGGCCCTCCCCGACCCGGTGGACCTGGACGCGGTGGCGGTGGCGGTGAACGAGGAGCGGGGCCACGGCACGGTCCTCATCGTGCGGGCGGGGCGCCTCATCGGGCGGGAGGGGTTCGCGCTCTCCCTCCCCGGAAGCGCGAGCGCCGAGGAGGCCTTGGAGGAATTTCTCGACCAGTACTACACGCGGGCCACGGCAATCCCTCCCGAGGTGCTCGTCCCGGTCCCGGTGGCGGAATCGGGGGCGCTCGCGGCGTACCTCGCCCAACGCCGGGGAGGGCGGGTCCGCGTGGGCGTCCCCCGCTCCCCGGAGCGGCGAGCGATCCTGGAGATGGCCGAGCGCAACGCGGCCTTGGCCCTGAAGCAGGCGGAGAAGGTGGGGGCCCTCCCCGTGGAGGAGGAGGCGGTGGACGAGCTCGGAGAGGCCCTCGGCCTCGCCGCGCGCCCGTGGCGGATCGAGGCGTTCGACATCTCCAACCTCCACGGCCAGGAGGCCACCGGCTCGATGGTCGTGTTCGTCGGCGGCCGCCCGCGGCGGGACGCGTACCGCAAGTTCCGGGTGAGGATCTCCGGCAAGCTGGATGATTACGCGATGATGGGCGAGGTCCTCCGCCGCCGGCTCCGCCACGGCCTCGCCGAGATCGCCGATCCTTCGATCTCCCACGGCAAGTTCTCCGACCTCCCGGACCTCATCCTCGTCGATGGAGGCAAGGGCCAGCTCGGGGTCGCAGAACGGGTGCTGGCGGAGGTGGACCTGGCGGGGATCGAGGTCGCCGCCCTCGCGAAGCGGGAGGAGCTCATCTTCGTCCCGGACCGGCCGGATCCGATTCGCCTGCCCACGGACTCCTCCGCCCTCAACCTCCTCCGTCGAATCCGCGACGAGGCCCACCGGTTCGCGATCACCTACCACCGCGCGCTCCGCGAGAAGAGGACCCTGGGGAGCCTTCTCGACAGCGTCCCCGGGGTGGGGCCGAAGCGGAGGGCGGCGCTCCTGGCGCGGTTCGGATCCCTGGACGGCCTCCGCCGGGCGAGTCTCGAGGAGCTCCTCTCCGTCCCCGGCCTGCCGCGGGCCACGGCCGAGCTCCTCTATAAGGCCCTGCACGTCTAGCCGGTATAATCCCGCACCAGATCGAAAGGAGACGCGTTGAGCCTAGAGCAGAAGCTGCAGACGTTGTCGGATGCGTTCGGGGTGGCGGGGTTCGAGGACGAGGTGCGGGAGGTCATCCACAAGATGGTCTCCCCATACGTCGAGAGCTGCGAGACGGACGCCCTCGGGAACCTCCTTTGCTCCCGGGGAAGCGGGGATCCGATCATGCTCGACGCCCACATGGACGAGGTGGGGTTCATGGTGAAGTGGATCGAGAAGGACGGGTTCCTCCGCCTCTCCCCCCTGGGCGGATGGGACGAGCGGATCCTGTTGGCCCATCGCCTCACGATCCGCACCCGCAACGGGCGAGACGTGTACGGCGTCATCGGCTCCACCCCGCCTCACATCTCCTCGGACGGGGACCGGGATAAGGTCGTCCCGCTCGAGGACCTGTTCGTGGACATCGGGGCCCGGAGCCGCGACGAGGCGGAGGGGTTCGGCGTGCGCATCGGCGACCCGGCAACGATCCACTACCCATTCCTGAAGATGCGCGAGGGGTACTTCACCGGGAAGGCATTCGATGACCGGGCGGGGTGCCTCGTGGCCGCCGAAGCGCTGCGTATCCTGGCCAAGGAGAAGCTCCCCTACAAGCTGGTCGTCAGCTTCTCCGCCCACGAGGAGGGGGGCCTGCGGGGGGCGAAGGTCGCCGCGTACCGGATCGCCCCCAAGCTCGCCCTGGCGTTGGAGGGGACGATCGGGGCGGACATGCCGGGCGTTCCGGAGGCGAAGCAGCCGGTGCGCCTCGGGCACGGCCCGGCGATCACCCTCGCCGACCGCTCGATCACGGTGAAGCCCAAAGTGGCCCGGTTCCTGGAGAAGATCGCTGACGAGAACGGGATCCCCTACCAGTACAAGCTCCCCTCCTACGGGTCCACCGATGCGGGGGCGATCCACCTCGAACGGGGCGGGATCCTCGCCGGGGTGGTGTCCGTGCCGTGCCGGTACATCCACTCCCCGGTGTCGACCCTCTACCTCTCCGACCTCGAGGCGACGCTCAAGCTCGTGGTGGCCTTCCTGAAGCGAGCCGGGGAGCTGCTGTAAGCACTCCCAGCCTCTCCCACGGCTCGCGCGCAGGCCCTTGACGAACAAGGCGCCCCTCGCTAGGCTACACCCCATTCACTTAGGGGCGGGGTGATGACCATGAAGCGAACGATCTTCTCAGCCGATCTCCCTTGGGGCCCCGCCAATCCCAACGCCCCTGCCCGGGCGTAACACCTTTCATCTCCAGCTTCTTTGGCCAGTTGCTCCCTCGATCGGGCGAGGCCGTGTGTTGTCTCCCAAGGGAGGTCTCATGGTTGACGAACGAAAAGTAGCGGTGTTGCGTATCACGGACGTGGCCCTGGACGCGGCCCGGGAGCTGCTGCGTCGGGAGGGGTTCGTGGAGCTCTTGCCGGTGATCATCGCTCCGGTGACGGATCCCCTCCGTCACACCACCGGTCGGGCGACGATCGGGGCGTACGGTCAGGACTGGTACCTGACCACGAGCATGATCTTCCACAAACGGGCAGCGATCGCGGTGCTCGACAAGATCTTCTCTCTCTCCCCCAACATCCGGCTCGAGCCGGCGGAGTGCGAAGGAACCGGGCGGCACCTGTTCGAGTTCGTCCAGCTCGACCTCGAGGTGCGGGACGCCACCCGCGACGACATGCTCGCCCTCGGGGAACGGCTCCTCGTCCACATCGTGGAGGCGGTCCGGGGCGCCTGCTCCCGCGAGCTGGATACCCTGGGCCGCGAGCTCCCCGTGCCGCGAGCGCCGTTCACCCGCATCCCCTACCGGGACGCGGAACGACGCTACGGCGAGGGGTTCGAGGAACACCTCTCCCGCGAAGCGGAGGATCCGATCTGGATCGTGGACTTCCCCGCCGAGGTCCGCGAGTTCTACGACCGGGAGGATCCTTCCCGGCCGGGCGTGCTCCTCGACATGGACCTCCTCTACCCCGGAGGGTACGGTGAGGCCCTCTCGGGGGGGGAGCGCGAGCACGAGCCAAGCCGGATCCGGGACCGCATCCAACGACAGGGCCTCGATCCCGCGGTGTACGGCTCGCTCCTCGCCATCGCCCGTCCCCCGTCAGCGGGGTTCGGAATCGGGATCGAACGCCTGGTGCGGTTCCTGGGGGGCCTTCCTCATGTGCGGGAGGTCCGCCTGTTCCCCCGCGTGCCCGGCGAACGAGCGGAGATGTGACAGGGGCGCGATTCCATCCGGGTGAGGGCTTCCCTCGCCTGCAACCACGTCTGCCTCAGCCGCCGCGCCCTGAACCGGGGGTTCGAGCGCTGGAACTGCGTCCGGTCCCGCACCCCAACGAAGGCTCGGGCCGTCTCCGGGCGGGTGCCCATTAGAGGAGAGCCACCGCTCGTTCGAGGGAGGCGAGGAGCTGCCCCGAGCGAGCCCGCTCCCGGCACGGCACCGCCCAGCGGGGGAGCGTCGGCCGCGCCGTTGCCACATGGAGCGCGTGCAACACCGAGAGGGGCTCGTCGAGGATCCGTTCCTCGGGGCGGGTCGGCCCGTAGGCGTCGAGGAACGCCTCCCGCGCCGCGGGCCCGAGCGAGCAGGTCACGTTGCGGACGTCGCTCCAGGCGAGGCCGATCCCCAGGAGGTGGTAGTCGAACACGATCGCCTTGAGGGGGAGCTGCCGGGAGAGGGCGAGGTTCGTCCAGTGGAAGTCGTTGTAGTTGAGCGTCATCGGGAGCTCGCGCGCCCGCGCGCGCAGGCCGTCGAGGTGATCGGCGGCGAACCGCCACACCGGGTTCTCCTCCATCTCGAGGGCCCTTCCCACCCCGAGGATCCCCTCCGGCGTGAGCTCGTCCCACTCCCACCGAAGCCAGTCCGGCGCCCCACGCTTGACGAGGCCCCTTCCCGCGGTGTGGAGGAACTGGTACCACTCCGCCACCGCCCGTCCCCCGTTGCGGCCCGCGACGTCCCTCTCCCCCGCCAGCCGCCACGTGGGGCTCGCGTCAAGGTCCTCGAGGAGGAGGGCCCGGGGCGTGCTGTCATAGGCCGGGAGCGTAGGCACTCCCAGCTCGCGGAGGAGGCCGTACGCCCTCGGTTCAAGGGGATCCTCCCCCAGGAAGCGCTTCAGGACATAGGTCTTTCCCTCGATGCGCATCCGGTAGAGGCGCGTCCCCTTGCTTCGGGAGATGATCTTGACAACGCGCGCCTCGCGCGGGTTCAACCCCAGCTGCTGCACCACAAACTCCAGATCCACCATCCCCTCCGCCGGAGATCCTAGCGCGGGGGGCGTGGCTAGCGCACGACGAGCCAGGTGCCGATGGCCAAGGCCAGCAACCCCACGATCCGCGGCGGGTCGAACGCCCGCTGCATCGCGCCGAGGAGGCCGAAGTGGTCGAGGAGCGCCCCGAACACAAGCTGGGCGGCGATGGCCAAGGTGAGGGTGGAGGCGAGCCCGATCCGCGGAACGGCGTAGCTGATCGAACCCACGATCACCACGCCCAGGAACCCGGCGGTGAGGGCGTACCAGGGCACGGTGTTCCACACGCCGAGGTTACCTCCGCGGAGAAAGGCGACGATCATCCCCGCGAGGAGCATCCCCCCGGCGTGGACGATGAACACGCTCTCGAAGATGCCCACCTTGGACCCAATGATCCCGGAGAAGAGCGACTGGAAACAAATCGCCACGCCGCCGATAAGCGCGATCGCCGCAGCTGGACTGAAGAACACCATCCCCCCTCCTTTGGACAGACCCCCGCCCCGGCGGGGGTCCACGCCCGCAACTGCCCTATTGTAGGCCAAGGAGGGGGAGCCTCGCCCGCGGTCGGGGTTGCCGCCGAGGGGATTCGAGTGGCGGCTCACCGCCGTCGCGAGCCGCGTACTGAACCCCATCGCCTCAGGTCCGAGACGCGCGTCCTGATCGGGGTCGCACATAGGCCGCCGCTCCGCCCACCCGTCTCCTGCACCTCACGAGGCCCTTGAACCCCCGCGCCGCCTCCAGGAGCCCGGCCAGCGCTTCTTCGAGCAGGGCCGCGCGGTGGATAAAGTAGTTGCGCGGATGCTTAAACAAGAGACGGTGGCCGGTGCTCCAGAGGACGTAGCGCGCCTGTGCCAGGCGCTTTCGGTGGAGACGCGGGTGCGAGTGCTCGCCCTCCTCCAGAAGCGCTCGATGTGCGTCGGCGCGTTGGCCCGGGCGCTGGGGATCACCGACGCCGCCGTATCCCAACACCTGCGCGTCCTGCGCGATGCAGGCCTGGTCATCGCCGAGCGGCGCGGCCGGGCGGGGTCGTACCGTCTCGGCCCCAAGCTGGAGGGAGTAGGGTACGGCGGGGAGAATGGAGGTCGGGAGGATCAGCCATGATGCGCTACGATTGCGTGCTCTTCGACGCGGACGGGACGCTCCTCGACTACGAGGCCGGGGAGGCCCGCGCCCTCGCCCGGACGCTGGCGTCGCTCGGGGTCGAGCCCGACCCCACTCACCTCGCTGCCTACCGCGAGATCAACGCCCGAGTGTGGGAGCGGTTCGAGCGACGGGAGATCACCCAGGGGGAGATCGGGCGGGAGAGGTTCGGGGAGCTCCTTGCCCGCTTGGGGATCCGGGCCGATCCGGAGGCCCTTGGGGAGAGGTACCTCGGGTTCCTGGGCGAGGAGGCGGAGCTGATCGACGGCGCCCGCGAGGCGCTGCGCGCGCTGCGCGGGCGCGTCAAGCTCGCCCTGGTGACGAACGGGCTCGGGCCTGTCCAGCGCGCGCGGCTGGCCCGGTCCGGCCTCGACGCGCTCCTCGATGCGGTGGTCATCAGCGGGGAGCTCACGGTGGCCAAGCCCGACCCGCGCATCTTCGCCCTCGCCCTGGACGGGGCTGGTGGGGTGCCGCCCCACCGGGCGCTCATGGTGGGCGATAGCCTGGCCTCCGACGTGCTCGGCGCGATCCAGGCTGGCCTCGCCAGCTGCTGGTTCAACCCCCGCGGAGAGGCGAACCCGTTCCCCTTCTCGCCCACGTACGAGATCAGGTCGCTCGCCGAGCTCCCCGGGATCGTCGGAACGGCAGATCCTCCTCCCACGACGCGCTTCCTGTGAAAGTTCCCGCCTTCAGCCGCCGCAGCGGCGGTGGTCCCAGGCCAAGCGTTCATGCCGTTCCTGGGTCACGTCCCGTCAACCGGTGGAGATTGGGTTCCTCGCCGGTTGTGACGAGCTAGACGGCGATCACCTCTCGCCCAACTCCCCCTACCGCCCGACGTACAAATGGCGCTTGATGTCCTGCTTGGTGCTCTTCTCGAACGACTGGTCGACGATCGTGATCGCGTCCTTGTCCCGCAGGCGCTTGAACGGGGCGAGGTTGCGCTGCGCCTCGCGAATCGCCTCCCACACCCGCACCCGCGCCTGATCACGGTCCTCGATCCCCTCCTTCCTCAGGACCTGCCAGTTCGGGTACACCAGCGCCGCCACCATCGGCTCGCCGCGACTCCCGTCCTCGTACACGAGGATCTCCTCCACCACGGGAAGGCGCGAGAACTCCCACTCCAGCTCCTCGGGATGGACCTTCTTCCCCGACTCGAGCACGACGAGGTTCTTCTTGCGCCCGGCGAGGAACAGCCTCCCCTCCCCGTCCAGCCTCCCGATGTCGCCGGTGCGGAACCAGCCGTCGGGGGTGAGCACCTCGGTGGTGCGCTCGGGGTTCTTGTAGTAGCCGAGCATCACGTTCGGGCCCCAGGCGATGACCTCGCCGTATCCCTCCGCGTCAGGCTTGTCCACCTTCACCTTCACCCCCGGAAGCGGCCGCCCGACGTTGCCCGGCACGGGGGTGAACGGTTCGCTCAGCGTGAGCGCGGGTGCGGTCTCGGTGAGGCCGTACCCCTCGATCATCCCCAGCCCGATCCGGCGCAGGCCGCCCCCCACTTCCGCCGTGAGCGGCGCCCCGCCGGAGACGAAGAACCGGAACTGGGGCCCGAGGAGCTTGTCCTTGAGAAGCCTCCCGAGAAGGCGGGGCAGGAACCGGTGCAGCAGGCGCCGGAGGGCGTTCCCCTCGATGTTCTCCAGGATCCGCCGCCACAGGGAGTGGTAGAGCTTGGGCACGCCGACGAGCACGGTCACCCCCACCCGCCGCGCGAGGGAAATGAGGTTCCGGTAGTCGTCGGTGTACGTCACCGTCGCCCCCCTCCCGAGAGGGGCGAGAAGGGTCACCGTGAGGCCGTAGATGTGGTACCAGGGGACGATCGTCACCAGGCTGTCCTGGGGCGTCAACTCCACCACCTTGAGGAACGCTTCGATGTTGGCGGTGATGTTGCGGTGGCATAGCATGACGCCCTTGGCGTCATCGGTGGTGCCGGAGGTGTACATGAGCACGGCGAGATCTTCGCAGTCGGGACGCGCGTCGGGGATCTCCACGCTCCCCTCGGGGAGGACATCCCACAGGGAGACGGCGCCCAACGCCACGTCCACCGAGATCACCCCCTTGAGGGAGGGCACTTCGCGGGTGAGGGAGGTGAACTCGTGGTAGCGATGGGGGGAGCAGAAGAGGAGCTTGGCCTCGGACTCGGCCATCAGCCGGGCGGCCTCGCCCGGCTGGAGCCCAGCGTCCATCGGCACGACCACCGCTCCCAGCCGCTGGACAGCGAAGAACGCCACTGCCCACCCTACGGAGGGCTTGGAGATGAGCCCGACCCGGTCCCCAGCCCCGATCCCCTGCCCAGCGAGCCAGGCGGCGAGCTTGCCCGAGAGATCCCCCAGCTCGCGGTAGGTGGCGGCCTGGAACTGCAGGATGCCGCCGCGGGACACAGGGATCCGCACTGCTACCCTTCGATCATGCTGTTCGACGGAACGTGCGAAGAACTCCGGGATGGTCATGTGACGCTTGAACCGCGTCGCCATCTACATCCTCCTCTAGACTGAAGGATCAAAGCGAGCGAGTATACCCCTCGGCGGACAGGGCGGCCAACGCCCCCTCGGCGGCCGCCACCACGGCCTGGGCGCGCCTCCCCGCGGGGTCACGCACGTCGCCGGCGGCGAACAGGCCCGGCCGGTCGGTGCGCATGAGGCTGTCCGTGCGCACGTATCCGCCCTCGGTCAGGTCCAGGGCCCCCCGCAGCCAGTCCGTGTTCGGCTTCCACCCGATCTTGACGAACACCCCGTCCACGGGAAGGGAACGCACCGCGCCCGTGGCGAGGTCCTGGAGGACGACTTCCTCCACCTTCCCCTCGCCGCGAATCTCATCCACAACGACGTTCCAGAGCACCTCCACGTTCGGCTGGGCCAGCACTTGGTCGCGGAGGCCTTCCTTGGCCCGGATCGCATGGCGGTCGCTCTGAGGATGGCGAACGGCGAGGTACACCTTGGAGCAGAGGTGGGAGAGGACGAGCGCCTCGGTCAGGCCGCCGTCGCCCGCCCCCACGACGAGGACGTCCTTCCCCCGGAAGAAGTAGCCGTCGCAGACCGCGCAGTAGGAGATGCCGTGGCCGACCCTCTCCTTGGCCCCCTTCGCCGGGAGCTCCTTGGGGCGAGCGCCCGTGGCCACGATCACCGCCCGCGCCCGTACCTCGCCAGCCGATGTGGCGAGAGCCCATTCCAGTCCGCGCTGGGCGAGCCCGGTGGCCCGAGCGGCCTGGAGCTGCGCCCCCAGCCGCTCCGCTTGAGCGCGCATCCGCCCCGCGAGCTCGATCCCGGGGATCGACTCCGTGAACCCAGGGTAGTTCTCGATCGTGGGCGCCTCGAGCAGCTGCCCGCCCGGCACGCTCTCCTCCACGAGGAGCGCCGAGAGGCCCGCCCGCGGGGCATAGATCGCAGCAGAGAGCCCAGCGGGGCCTCCTCCGACGATGACCACGTCCCATGCCTTGCCCATCGCGCCTCCCGGATGATACGGGGTTCCCCGAGGCCTGCTCAAGCGCCCTCCTCTTGCCCCTGCCCCCCTCCTCGGCTACGTTGGGGGCGTGGAACTCGCAAAGCAGGCTGCAGCGGATCGGAGGGTGACCGCGACCCGTCGCGGCCTCCTGCGCATCGAGTTCGAGTACGATCCGCGGCTCGTGAGCCTCGTGCGTGGGCTCCCCAACCGGCGGTGGAACAACGAGGAGAAGCACTGGACCGTGCCCGCGGAACACGTCGTGGCCGTGGTCGAGCTCCTCGGGGCCGAGGGGTTCACGTTCGACGAGGAGACGCGGAAGCTCTACGAGGCCCGCCGCGGGGAGGCGGTACAGCACCTCACCGTGGCCCAGCTCAACCTCGCCGTGAAGAAGGCGCTCCTCTCCGCTTTCCCCTCCTCCCTGTGGGTGGTGGGCGAGGTGAGTGGGTTCAACAAGAACGCCCACAAGAAGTGGGCGGATTTCCACCTCCTGGAGCGGGATAGCACCGGAATCGTCGTCGCGCGGGTGGACGCCGTCCTGTTCGCCGAGGATCGCCAGAGGGTGGAGGAGCAGCTCCGCCGGGAGGGGGATCCGTTCCGACTAGAGGACGAGGTCCAGGTACGGGTGCTCGTCCAGGTGGACCTCCGCGCGGAGTCGGGCCAGTACCGGGTGCTGGTGAAGGAGATCGATCCCCTCTACACCCTGGGCGAGGTCGCCCGCCGCCGGGAAGAGATCCTGCGCGCGCTCACCGCGGAGGGGATCCTCGAGCGCAACCGATCGCTCCCGTTCCCCGAGCTCCCCCTGCGGGTGGGGCTCGTGACCAGCCTTGGATCGGACGCGGAACACGACGTCCTGCGCACGCTCCGGGAGTCGGGGTTCTCGTTCCAGGTCACCGTCCACGGGGCGCGGGTTCAGGGGCCGCACACCGAGGCGTCGGTCCTCAATGCTCTGGACTGGTTCCGCGATCGCGCCAGCGAGTTCGATGTCGTCCTCATCTGCCGGGGGGGAGGGTCCCGCACCGACCTCGCGTGGTTCGACTCGGTGGCCCTCGGCCGGGCCGTGGCCACCTTCCCCCTCCCGGTGGTGGTGGGGATCGGCCACGAGGAGGACCGCTGCGTGTTGGACGAGGTGGGGTGGCGCACCAAGACCCCCACTGCAGCGGCGCAGTTCCTCGTGGGGAGGGTGCAAGAGGCCCGCGATCGGATCGAGGCAGCCGTCGCCGCCATCCTCGCCCGAGCTGGGGCACGGGTCGGGGAGGAGGGGGAGGCGCATCGCGCGCGGGCGCTGCGGCTGGCGCGGGCGGCACGAGTCCACGTGGGACACGAAGCCCGCGAGCTCCTCCACCGGGCGCAGCGCCTCCGGCGCGGGATCCGGGGGCGGCTCCTCGCCGCGCGCGAACGTGCCCTGCGCTTCGCCCTATCCCTCCATCGGGCGGCGGATGCGCGCCTCGGGCGGGGAATGGCCCACCTCGCGGACGTCGCCGCGCGCCTCGCGCGCGGGGCACGACGGACCCTCGTCGCTGCCGATCAGCACGTGTCCCAGGCCGCCGTTGAGATCCCGTCCCGATCCAGGACGTGGGTGACGAGGGCCCGCGAACGGTTGGAGGGCCAGACGAAGCGGCTGCACGCCCTCGACCCGCAGCGGGTCGTGGAGCGGGGGTACGCGATCGTGCGCCTGGCGGGGGGCGGGGTCGTCACCGACGCTGGCCAGGCCCCACCACAGACCCTTCTCCGGGCCCAGCTGCGGCGGGGCGTGCTCCGCCTCCGCTCGGAGGGAGAAGAAGAGGGGGGTGAATGACGCAATGGCCAAGGAAAAGGGATCCCCGCGCGACCTCTCCTACCGCGAAGCGGTGGCCCGGCTGGACGAGATCCTCAGCCAGATTGAGGAAGGAGAGGTGGACATCGACGGGCTATCGGGGCTCGTGGCGGAGGCGGCAGAGCTCGTGACCCTCTGCCGGCAGAAGATCGCGGCCGCCGAGATGCAGGTGAAGGAGGTCACCGAGCGCCTGGAGCGCGAGGTGGCGCAGGCGGCCAGCGAGGGGGCCCCAGCGGAGGAACCCCCGTTCTAGAGGCAATGTCCGCTGTCCGCAGTCCGTTGTCCGTGGACCGAACAGAACCCCACTGATCACGGGACCGCAAGGACCCGGATGAGGTTCGTCGTCCCCGGCTCGTGGAAGGGAAGCCCGGCGGTGAAGACGACCCAGTCGCCGGGGGCCACGACCCCCGCCTCCCGCGCCGCGAGGAGGGAAGCGCGGATGAGGACCTCGACGTTCCGCGCGGGGGGGATCGTGGTTGCCCAAACGCCCCACACGAGCCCCAGCCGCCGTGCCACGTCCTCGTGGGGCGTGGTCGCCACGATCGGCATCCACGGGCGATGGGCTGCCACGAGGCGCGCCGTCCACCCGGAGGAGGTGGCGCACACGATCGCCCGCGCCCCGACCTCGGCCGCGACGCGGTGCGCGGCGTGGGCGATCGCTGCCGGGACCTCCCCCACTAACTCGTGCC
>DSBZ01000171.1 GCA_011057175.1 Candidatus Acetothermia bacterium | reverse complement strand
GTATCGGAGGGGCATGGGGTGCGGGAGCTCCTCGACGCTTCCCTGTCGCTTGCGCCGGACGGAGCGGACTCCGCGGAGACCCGGCTCCGCGTGTTCTCCCTCGCCCTCGACCCCTATCTCGGCCGCCTCGCCTACGTGAAGGTCCAAAGCGGTGAGGTCCGGGATGGGGATACGTTGTTCAATCTCACGACCAAGGACAAGGTCCAGGTCCGCGACGTGTACGCCTACTCCGGGGCGAAGCTGGAGAAGGTGGGCCATGCCGGCGCGGGAAGCATCGCTGCCCTGGCGAAGCTGGAGGGGGTCGAGCTGGGGGCAACGCTCGGTGCTGACCCAAACGCGGAGCCCGAGCCTCCGATCCCGTTTCCGAAGCCCGTGTTCGTCCGGGCGATGGCCGCCAAGTCCCAGGCCGAGGAGGAGAAGGTGAGCACCGGCCTCCGCGACCTCGCCACGACGAAGGCCACGCTCCTGTTTCAGCGCGATCCGGTGACCAAGGAAGGGCTCGTGTCGGGGATGGGCGATGTCCAGCTCGACGTGCTCGCGGAACGGCTGCGCAACCGATATGGGGTGGAGGTCCAGTACAGGGTCCCCAAGGTCCCGTATCGGGAGACGATTCGCAAGACGGCAACCGCCATGTACCGCCACAAGAAGCAGACCGGTGGGCACGGTCAGTTCGGCGAGGTCCACCTGCGCATCGAGCCCCTCCCTCGCGGGGCAGGGTTCGAGTTCGTGGACGAGATCAAGGGCGGGGTCATCCCCCAGCAGTTCATCCCCGGCGTGGAGAAAGGGGTCCGCGAGGCGCTCGAAGAGGGGGTCCTCGCTGGCTTCCCGGTGGTGGACGTGAGGGCGGCCGTGTACTACGGGACCTACCACGAGGTGGACTCTTCGGAGCTCTCGTTCAAGATCGCGGCCCGCACCGCGTTCAAAATGGCGGCCGAGAACGCTGAGCCTACGCTCTTGGAACCGATCATGTCCCTCGCCGTGACGACGCCCGAGGCGTTCACCGGGGACATCATCTCCGACATCACCTCCCGACGGGGCCGGATCCTGGGCATGGAGGCCGAGGGTGGACGGACGACGATTCGCGTGGAGGTCCCCATGGCGGAGACCTTGTCCTACGCCCTCGACTTGAAGGCGCTCACCCAGGGCCGGGCCACGTTTCAGATGTCCTTTGCCCGTTACGATTTCGTCCCCGCGCAACTGCAAGAGCGCCTGCTCGCCCAGCTGCGGGCCGCTGATGCGAGTTAGCGATTTCATGACCCCCGACCCGCCCCTGGCGCGGGCGGATGCTCCCCTCTCCGAGGCCCAGAAGGTCGCTTGCGAGTCCGGGGTGGCCGTGCTGTTCGTCGTGGATGCGGAGGGGCGCCTTGTCGGTTTCCTCACCCGTAAGGCGCTTGCCGCGGCCCCTGACGGGTCCCTCCCGGCGGGGAAGGCTGCCGCCCCGCCCACGGTCACGATGAGCCCGAACGACCCCCTCGAGCGCGCGGTGGTCCTCCTCTCCGAGCGCTACCTCCTCCTCCCGGTGGTGGACGAGGAGAGACGCCTCGTGGGGATCCTCACCAATGTCGGGCTCCTGCGGGGGCTTGCCCACATGGCTGGGTTGGGGGAAGAGGGGACGCGGATTCTCATTCGAACTTCGTCCTCCGCCGATGCGTACCGCGCCCTGCGGGCCCTGGAGGCGAAGGGGCTGTCCCTGGTGTCCGTCCTCCGTGGCCGGTCGGGGGAGGTCGTCATCCATGTCCAGGGGGTTCAGGATCCGGCACAACTCCTTTCTGAGCTCGAGGGGAGGCTGCGATGACCGCTCGCACCGGGCATGTGGAGATCCCGGTTCGCACCCAGGCCCGCGAGGAGATCCGCGATATCACAGGGCCGGTGGGGGACGTCGTCCGCGCCTTGGGAATCACCGATGGAGCAGTTCTCCTCTTCTGTCCCCACACCACGGCTGCGCTCACCGTGAACGAAGCCGCCGACCCGGACGTGCGGGCCGACGTGGGAGCGGCGCTGGCGAAGCTCGTGCCGGACTTACCGTTCCGTCACGCGGAGGGCAACTCCCCTGCCCACGTCCGCTCCGCCCTCCTCGGTCCCTCCCTCCTCCTCCCCGTTCTCGCCGGGGAGCTCGCCCTCGGAACGTGGCAGGGGATCTACTTCTGCGAGTTCGATGGCCCCCGCGAGCGCCGGGTGTGGGCGTTCCCTGTTCACTGAGCAGCCGGGCCTCCTTCCCGCTTGACCTCCGCATGCGGATGGCTTTGTGGTGCTGGGGCATCCGGGCCTTGCCCCGTTCTGCCCCTCCCGGTATATTCTGCTCGGTTCCCCCGGGAGCGCGGTTCCTTTGGCGTCGCTGCCAGTGTAGCTCAAGTGGCAGAGCATCCGCCTTGTAAGCGGAAGGTTGCCCGTTCGATTCGGGCCACTGGCTCACCAACCAGTTCAGCGGTTGGCGATGCTCCGGTTGTAGAGGCCAACCGCAGGACCGTAGCACTGGGGAGCTGGTTTTGCCGGGAGGGGTAGCGAAGCGGCCAAACGCACCGGGCTGTAAACCCGGCGGCCTGCGGCCTTCGGGGGTTCGAATCCCTCCCCCTCCACCATGACTTGCGCGCCACGGGCGCGGTAGGGTAGACTTTGCCTCGTCGCCCGTGTAGCTCAGTCGGCAGAGCACTTCCTTGGTAAGGAAGAGGCCGTCGGTTCGATTCCGACCGCGGGCTCTTAGGGGCGGGCGGTCCGACCGCCTCGGTCCAAGCTGGGGAGGAAAACGAGGAGGATGGAGGATGGCAAAGGAACAATTCGTTCGAACGAAACCGCACGTCAACATCGGTACCATCGGGCACATCGATCATGGGAAGACGACGCTCACCGCGGCGATCACGAAGGTGTTGGCCCTCAAGGGACTCGCCAAGCAACGGTCCTATGACGAGGTGGCCAAGGCCGACGCGAAGCTGTTTCGCCGCGATGCGACGAAGATCCTCACCGTGAACGTGGCGCACGTCGAGTACGAGACGGAGAACCGCCACTACGCGCACATCGACTGCCCCGGGCACCAGGACTACATCAAGAACATGATCACCGGCGCTGCGCAGATGGACGGGGCGATCCTCGTTGTCTCCGCGGCCGATGGACCGATGCCGCAGACCCGGGAGCACGTGCTCTTGGCGCGCCAGGTCAACGTGCCGGCGATCGTGGTGTTCCTGAACAAGGTGGATGCGGTGGAGGATCCGGACCTCGTCGATCTCGTGGAGATCGAGATCCGTGACCTCCTCAACAAGTACGAGTTCCCCGGCGACGAGACCCCGATCATCCGTGGTTCGGCCCTCAAGGCCCTTCAGGCGGACTCCATCGATGACCCGGCGATCAAGCCGATCGTGGACCTCGTGGAGGCGGTGGACGCCTTCGTCCCCCTCCCGAAGCGCGAGGAAGATAAACCTTTCCTGATGCCGATCGAGGACATCTTCTCCATCAAGGGACGGGGCACGGTGGTCACGGGCCGTGTGGACCGGGGGAAGATCGTCCCCGGCGCGGAGGTGGAGATCGTCGGCCTGTCGGATGAGATCCGCAAGACCGTCGCCACGAGCCTCGAGATGTTCAACAAGACCCTCGACCAAGCGATCGCCGGGGACAACGTGGGGGTGCTCCTGCGGGGCATCGAGAAGGACGAGGTGGAACGCGGGCAGGTTTTGGCCGCACCCGGTTCCATCACGCCCCATACGGAGTTCGAGTCCCAGGTGTACATCCTGTCCAAGGACGAGGGGGGGCGCCACAGCCCGTTCTTCAACGGCTACAAGCCCCAGTTCTACTTCGGGACGACCGATGTCACGGGAGAAGTTCAGCTCCCGCCTGGCGTGGAGATGGTCATGCCGGGCGACAACGTGGACAGGCTGGGGTGCAAGCTGCTGAAGCACATCGCCATGTTCGAGGGGCTCAGGTTCGCGATTCGGGAGGGAGGCCGCACCGTGGGTGCGGGCGTGGTGACGAAGATCATCAAGTGACATGGCGAAGAAGGATACAGTCCAGCTCGTGACGTTGGCCTGTTCCGTGTGCGGGCGGCACAATTACCATACTCCCCGCAATCGGAACAACACCCGGCAGAAGCTTGCCTTGAGCAAGTACTGCCCGTGGTGCACGAAGCACACCGCGCACAAGGAGACGTGAGAAGGAAGTAGCCCCGCGACGCCGGTTCCTGTCGTGGGCTTCGAGGCCCGTAGCTCAAGTGGCAGAGCGGCGGACTCCAAATCCGCAGGCTGGGGGTTCAAGTCCTCCCGGGCCTGCCAGCGAGGGAAGAGGATGAATGCGATGACGAGGATCCGGAACTATGTGGCATCCGTGCGCACCGAGATCGGCCGTGTCAGCTGGCCATCCCGCAAGGAGGTGGTGAGCCTCACCGTGCTCGTCATCCTCCTGTCGGTTGTGCTGGGCATCTACCTGGGACTGGCTGATCTCATCATCACGCAGGTCCTCCGGCTCCTCCTCCGCGGTTAGGGGTCCGACGATGCAGCGGAAGCGGTGGTATGCTATTCAGACGTATGCGGGTTCGGAACTGCGCCTCAAGCACCAGCTCGAGGAGCGGGTCCGTCACCTCGGGTGGCAGGCACTGTTCGAGCCCCTGCCCACGGAGGAAGGGCAGGAGTACTTCTTCGTCCCCGTAGAGGAAGTGGTCACGTCCCGTTCCGGGCGCGGGCGGGCGAGCGAGTACCGCGTTCCCTACGACTACGACTTGCTTGTGACCACAAACGAGCGCATCCAGCGCGGCGACCTGATCGCCCGCCGTCCCCCCAGGCACCTCGCTCGTCCGGCGGAGGTGGCCGCGGTCGAGCCCCTGTGGCGAGTCGTCGTGGAGACCCCCACCCGCACCGAGATCGAGCACCTCATCCCCCAGGAGAAGGGATTGCGCCGGGACGTCCGGGTTGGGGAGAAGACCCGTCCGGGGCTTCCCCTCACGGTGGACGCCGATGAGCGCTACATGGCGGAGGAGCGTGGCCAGATCGTGGCTCGCGAGCGGGTGAAGCGCGTCGTCCTCCGGTACGAGGATGGCACCGAGGAGGAACGGATCATCCCTGAGGCCTACCTCTCCCCGCAGGTCCGTCTCGGGGCGGCGCTCCCGGAGGGGGCGGAGATCGAACGGGAGCACAAGATCCACGCTCGAGCCTCGGGGTTGATCAAGGTCAAGGAGTACAAGGACAAGCGCGAGGTGTCCGTGCAGCGGATCGAGAAGCGTCGCCTGATTCCGGGCTACGTGTTCGCGAAGATGGGCCTGGACGAGGAGGAGATGTTCGAGCTCATCCGCGGCCTGGAACGATCGGCTCGCTTCGTGGGGAGCAAGACTCGCCCCGTGCCGATCGAGGGCCCCGAGATCCTGCTCGTACAGCGCAAGGCTGGCCTTGTGGAGACCCCCCAGGCGGTGGAAGCGGCCAAAGCGCCGCGGGTGGAGGTCGAGTTCGAGGTCGGGGAGGTCATCCAAATCGTGGAGGGCCCGTTCGCCGACTTCACAGGAGAGGTCCGCGAGATCGACAAAGAGGCGGAGGAAGCGGTGGTCATGGTGAAGATCTTCGGGCGGGAGACGCCGGTCCGTATCTCGTTCGACGGAATCGAGAAGGTGTGAGGAGACGACGGTGGCGAAACGACAGGTGGCGAAGATCAAGCTCCAGATCCCAGCCGGGCAGGCCAATCCCGCCCCTCCCGTGGGGCCGGCGCTCGGGGAGCACAAGGTCAACATCATGGACTTCTGCAAGAAGTTCAACGAGGCGACGAAGGGAGAGGAGCCCGGCCTCATCATCCCCGTGGAGATCACGGTGTACCAGGATCGCTCGTTCGACCTCGCCCTGAAGCAGCCACCGGTGGCGGTCCTCCTCCGCAAGGCGGCCGGAGTGGATAAGGGCTCCCCCACCGCGAAGCGGTTGCGCGTGGGGCGGGTGAGCATGGAGCAAGTCCGCCGGATTGCGGAGCGGAAGCTTCCCGACCTCAACACGGACGACCTGGAGGCCGCGATCCGCATGGTGATGGGAACGGCGGAGAACATGGGGCTCGAGGTGGTATGATGAAACGCAGTCGGAGCTACAACGCCAAGATTGCCCTCCTGGAGAGAGAGAAGGTCTACCCGCTTCGCGAGGCGATCGAGCTCCTCAAGAAGACGAGCACGGCCAGGTTTCCCGAGACGGCGGAAGCGGCGATCGTGTTGGGGATCAACCCATCGCAGCACCAGGTACGGGGAACGTGCTCACTTCCTCACGGCACGGGGAAAGCGGTGCGGGTTCTCGTGTTCGCCCGGGGGGAGAAGGTCCGCGAGGCCGAGGCGGCGGGTGCGGAGTATGCGGGCGGCGAGGAACTCGCGGAGAGGATCCAGAAGGAAGGGTGGCTGGAATTCGAGCGCGTGGTGGCCACCCCGGACATGATGTCGGTGGTGGGGAGGCTGGGGAAGATCCTCGGTCCGCGAGGCCTCATGCCCTCCCCCAAGACGGGGACGGTGTCAATGGACGTGGGGGCCGTGGTGCGGGAGCTGAAGGCGGGGATGATCGAGTTCCGTACTGACCGGTACGGGATCGTGCACGCCATCGTCGGGAAGGCGGATTTCGAGGCGGAGAAGCTCGCCGAGAACCTGATCGCCCTCGTTCATGCTGTGCTCGAGCGGCGCCCCGAAGGGGTGCGAGGGCGGTACGTGCAGCGGGTCTCCATCTCCGCGACGATGGGGCCGGGGATCCGGGTCGACGAGGCCGAGCTCGTGGCCGCCGCCCAGAAGAGGGGGTGAGGGGATGCCGCGACCGGAGAAGGTGGCAGCGGTCGAGGACCTGCGGGAAAGGCTCTCCCGTGCCCGCGCGGTGGTGCTCCTCGACTACCGTGGGCTCACCGGGCCGGACATGACCGCCCTCCGCCGCTTCACCCGCAAGCAGGGCGTGGAGCTGCGGGTGGTCAAGAACACGCTGACGCGGATGGCCGCCCAGGAGACGCGGGTCGAGGGGCTTGTTGCGGCCCTCGTCGGTACGAATGCCCTTCTGTTGGGGGAAGGGGACCCTGCGGTCCCGTTTCGGGTGGCGCGGGAGTGCGTCCGGCGCTACCCCCAGATCAAGGTGAAGGCCGGGGTGTTTGATGGGGTATCGGTTTCAGCGGGAGAGGCGGATTGGTATGCGACCCTCCCCACGCGGGAGGAGCTCCTCGGGCGGTTGGCGGGGGCTCTCGCTGGCCCGATCCGCGGGCTGGCGGTGACCCTGTCCGGGGTCATCCGCCAGCTCGCGGTCGCGCTCACCGAAGTAGGGAAAAAGAAGGAAGTGGAGGGATAGACGATGACAAAAGAAGAGTTTCTCCAGGCGATCGAAGAGATGACGGTGAAGGACCTCGCCGAGCTCGTGTCGGCGATCGAAGAGCGGTTTGGGGTCTCGTCCCAGGTCGCGGCCCCGGTGGCCGTGGCCACCGCCGCTCCCCCTGCGGATGCCGGTGCTCAGGAGAAGTCCACCGTGGACGTCGTCCTCACGAACGCCGGGCAGCAGAAGATCCAGCTCATCAAGGTCGTGAAGGACATCACCGGCAAGGGCCTCAAGGAGTGCAAGGACCTCGTGGACAAGCTCCCCGCGGTGATCAAGGCCGGGGTGAGCCCGGAGGAGGGTGACGACATCCAGAAGAAGCTCGTCGCCGCGGGCGCCGAGGTCGAGCTGCGCTAGGAAGGGGAGCGCACACCTCTTGACCCCTCCTGGGATGGGACGACGCTCGTACGGCCGAGCCCGTCGGTGGATCGATCCACCGGCCCTCATCGCTGATCAGGTCACCTCCTATGAGCGATTCCTGCGTCAGGACCTCCCGGCGGCGTTCGCCGAGGTGAGCCCGATTCGGGCTCCGAACCGAGATGGCCTGTACATCGAGCTGGTCGATCCCTATCTCGGGGAGCCCCGCCATGACGAGTGGGAGTGCCGGGACAAGGATCTTACCTACGCTGCGCCCCTCAAGGCCACGGGCCGGTTGTGGGAGGAGGACCGTCTTCGCCAGGAGGCCGAGCTCTACCTCGCCGAGATCCCGCTCATGACGCCGCGGGGAACGTTCGTGATCAACGGGACGGAGAACGTCCTCGTGAACGAGCTCGTCCGCTCACCGGGGGTGTACCTGACCCAGGAGGAGCCCCACCTCTACCGGGCCCACTTCCTTCCCGAGTCAGGGGCGTGGTTGGAGCTGGATCTGGATACGCGACGCTGGACGCTGCGCGCCAACCTGGATCGGCGGGGGAAGGTCCCGGTGACGACCCTCCTCCGCGCCCTCGGCCTTTCCGAGGAGGACATCCTCACCCGCTACGCGGTCGAGGTGGCAGTGGAGGACCTCCCGGAGCATCTGGACCTGTGGAAGCGGGGCATCCTCGCCGAAGAGGTGGCCGCGGGCGAGGGGGCCTGGCGGCTGGGGGAGGAGTTGACCCGGGAGCGGGCCACCGCCCTCGCTCGGCTCGGCCGGGCCAAGGTGCGCCTCGTTCACCCCGCGATCGGCAAGTCGCTTGAAGAGGAACACGAGAAGCGGATCACAACCCAGGAGGAGGCGGTTCGCTACATCTACCTCCGGTTCCGGTCCGGGGAGCGGGTGACTGCGACCCAAGCGTACGAGTACTTGCACAACCTGTATTTCAACGAGGACTCGTATCGGCTGACCAAGGTGGGGCGGTTTAAGGTGAACCGAAAGCTCGGGCGGGCGGGGGAGGAGACGTGCCTCACTCCCCAGGATCTGTTCGCCGCGCTCGCGTTGCTGCTGCGCACGCCGGACGATCTGTCCCTCGTCGATGAGACGGACGATCTGGCCAACAAGCGGGTTCGTCTCCCTGGCGAGCAGGCCCAGATCGCCCTCCGTGAGGGGCTGACCCGGATGGCGCGTATCGCCCAGGACAAGCTGTCCCACTACGACCCGGAGGACAAGGATGCGATCCGGAGGATCGTGTCCGCACGGACGATCCAGGCTTCGATGAACTACCTCTTCTACACCGGGCGGCTGTCCCAGTTCCTCGAGCAGACGAACCCGCTCTCGGAGCTGACCCACAAGCGGCGGCTGTCGGCCCTGGGCAGCCTCACCGCCCGCCGGGCGAAGATCGAGATCCGCGACGTGCACGCCTCGCACTACGCCCGGATCTGCCCCATTGAGACCCCCGAAGGCCAGAACATCGGCCTCATCACATCGCTTGCCCTCCACGCCCGCGTCAACGACTTCGGCTTCCTCGAAGCTCCGTACGTGGTGGTGAAGAACGGGCGGGTGACGGGCGAGGTCCGCTACCTCATGGCTGACGACGAGCGGCAGTATAGGATCGCTCCCGGCACGATCACCATCGGCAAGGACGGTCGGATCAAGAATGAGCGCGTTCAAGTGAGGACGGGGAAGGAAGAGGTCCGCTTCGTGCCCCCCGAGGATGTGGACTTCGTCGAGATCGCTCCCGACATCATCGTCGGAGCATCGGCGGCGCTGATCCCATTCCTCGAGCACGACGACGCCAACCGGGCCTTGATGGGTGCGAACATGCAGCGACAGGCGGTCCCGGTCCTCCGTCCCGAGAGCCCGCTCGTGGGGACAGGCCTCGAGGGCAAGGTGGCCCGCGACTCGGGGGCGACCCTCCTCGCCGATGAGGATGGGGTCGTGACCTATGTCGACGCCCAGCGGATCGAGGTCAAGGGGAAGAAGGAGACGAAGGTCTACCGCCTCCTCAACTACGAGCGCTCGAACCAGGACACGATCCTCCACCAGTACCCCGCAGTGCGGACGGGGGACAACGTGAAACGGGGGGACGTGCTCGCCGACTCTCAGTCCTCCGTAGATGGGGAGCTCGCGTTGGGGACGAACCTCCTCGTGGGGTTCCTCCCATTCGAGGGGTACAACTACGAGGACGCGATCGTCCTCTCCGAGAGGCTGGTGCGGGAGAACCGCCTCGACTCGATCCACATCCAGGAGTTCGAGGTCCGCGCCGAGGAGACGAAGCTCGGGCCCGAGGAGATCACCGCCGACATCCCCAACATCTCGCGGGAGGCGCTCCGCAACCTGGACGAGCACGGGATCGTGCGCCCGGGGACCGAGGTCCAGACGGGGGACGTGCTCGTGGGGAAGATCACCCCCCGCGGGGAGGCCGAGCCGACCCCCGAGGAACGGATCTTCCGTTCCATCTTCGGGGAGCGGATGCGGAACTTCAAGAACACGTCCTTGCGCATGCCGCCCATCTCCGGGACGGCGACCGTGATCCGCGTGAAGAGGATGTCCCGCGCCGCCGGCGATGAGCTCGAGGCGGGGGTCAACGAGCTGGTGAAGGTGTATGTGGCCCAAAGGCGGCGGATCGCGGTGGGGGACAAGCTCGCCGGCCGCCACGGGAACAAGGGCGTGATCGCTGCCGTCCTTCCCGAGGAGGAGATGCCGTTCCTCCCCGATGGGACCGCCCTTGATGTTGTCCTGAACCCGCTTGGCGTTCCGTCGCGGATGAACCTAGGGCAGATCTTCGAGGCCAATCTGGGGTGGTTGGCGGCGCTCCGCGGGGAGACGGTCGCTTCACCGGTGTTCGATGGCGCTCATGAAGAGGAGATCCTCCGCGATCTCACCGCGGCCCTCGTCGAGCACGGCCTTGCCGACGGGAGCCGGTGCGATGGGAAGGTCGTGCTCCGCGACGGCCGCACCGGGGAGCCTTTCCAGTCCCCGATCACGGTCGGCGTCCTCTACCTCCTGAAGCTTGAACACATCGCTGCGGAGAAGATCCACGCCCGCTCCACAGGGCCGTACGCCCTCATCACCCAGCAGCCCCTGGGGGGCAAGGCCCAGTTCGGGGGGCAGAGGCTGGGGGAGATGGAGGTGTGGGCCCTGGAGGCGTACGGGGCGTCGGCCTTGCTGCAGGAGATGCTGACCCTGAAGAGCGACGACGTGAAGGGTCGGGTGCAGCTCTACAAAGCGATCCTACGCGGGGAGGACTTCCCCCGCCCGGGCATCCCCGAATCGTTCCGCGTCCTGTGGCAGGAGTTGCGGTGCTTGGGGCTGTCCGCCAAGGCCTACGACGAGAACGATCGCGAGCTGGAGATCGGGTGAGCCCATGCCGGACGAACGAGCGCCCGGGTTCATCCTGTTCCGCGACTGCCGCCCCCACCGCGAGTACCTGATCATCAAGCAGCGGGGGGGAGGCCATTGGGGGTTCCCGAAAGGGCACATCGAACCTGGAGAGGACGAGATGGCAGCTGCCCAGCGCGAGGTGGCGGAGGAAGTGGGGATCACGCGCCTCATCACCCAGCCGGGGTTCGCGGAGCGCATCGCGTACCGGTTCCCCCGAGGAGGGGAGGTCGTGCACAAGGAGGTCACCCTGTTCCTCGCTGAGGTCGATGAAGACGGGGTCCCCGGGAGGGGAGAGGTGGAGTCCCTCGTCTGGCTCCCCCTACCGGAGGCCCTCGCTCGCCTCACGTACCCCGAACAGCGGGATGCCCTCCACCGCGCCGCGGCGTTCCTCCACGCCCGCCGCGGGGGGTGAGGGCCGTGGGCTGGCCCACGTTCGTCGTCGCAGGTCTCGTCTTCGCCGCGTCCTATGCTCTCCTGTTCTCGCGGCATGTCCACCGGACCCTGGCCGCCCTCGTGGGAGCGGTGGCAATGATCCTGGCCGGAACGGCCCTCGGTTTCTACTCCCCGCACGAGGCCGTGGCGAGCATCGACACCGATACATTGTGGCTTCTGTTCGGGATGATGGTCATCGTGGGGCTGCTGCGGGCGACCGGTTTCTTCCAGTACATGGCGATCCGCACCGCGAAGCTCGCCCACGGGAACCCGACCGTCCTCTTCCTCTCGCTCGGCGTGTTCACAGCGGCGGCGTCGATGTTCCTCGATAACCTGACCACGCTGCTTACGGTGGTTCCCGTCACCATCTCCGTGGCCGAAGTCCTCGCCCTGCCCGCTCAGCCCCTCCTCCTCCTGGAGGCGATGGCGGCCAACATCGGGGGGATCGCCACGCTCGTGGGGGATCCTCCGAACATCCTCATCGGATCGGCGGGGGGGCTCTCGTTCAACGCGTTCCTCACCCACACCCTGCCCGTGTCCCTCATCGTCCTGGGCAGTGCGATGGCGTTCCTCCTCCCCCGGTTCCGTCGATCTGCTGGTTCCGGGGCCCCGGACGTGGAGGCGGTGATGAGGATGGAGGAGCGTCGCGCCCTGTCCGATCCGCGGACGGCCGCCAAGCTCCTCGTCGTGCTCGGTCTCGTGTTCGCCCTGTTCGTTGCCCACCGCGCCCTCGGGCTGACCCCGGGGGTGGTGGCCCTCCTCGGGGCGGCCCTGAGCGTCCTCCTGTTGCGGCCCAACATCGAGTCGTTCTTGCACGGGGTGGAATGGGACCTTCTCATCTTCCTCGCCGCGCTCCTCGTGATCACGGGCGGCCTTGAGGCGAGCGGGGCGTTGGAGGCCGTCGGGCAGTGGGTCGTCAGCGCCGCCAGGGGGTCCATCCTCCTCTTGGCGCTCTTCCTCCTGTGGCTGGGAGCGCTCCTGAGCTGGGTCGTGAGCGCGCTCCCGGCGGCCGTGACCCTCGTGGCCCTCGTGCGGGGGCTGGCCAGAATGGGGATCCCTCTCACCCCCCTTTGGTGGGCCCTCGCCCTCGGGGTGGGGCTTGGGGCCAACGGGACACCTCTCGGCTCGGCTGCGAACATGGTCCTCGTGTCCGTCGCCGAACAGGCCGGACAACCCCTGAGCTACAGGGCGTGGTTCCGCGATGGGATCCCAGTGGCCGTCCTCTCCTGCCTCATCGCGAGCGCTTTCCTGTGGGTGGGGATCGCCACCGGGTGGTTCCTGTGATGCCGCAGGACCTGCCGTTGACCGAGGTCCACCGGGGCGTGTGGCTCCTCGATGCTGACCAGTTCGGGGTCCCCGGTCAGGGGGGGGTCTACATCGTCTGCGGAGAGCCGGCCGCCCTCGTTGATGCGGGGACCTCGCTCGCCCGAGAACGGGTCCTCGCCGCCTTGGACCGTCTCGAGATCGCCCATGACGAGGTGGCGTGGATCTTCCTCACCCACATCCACCTCGATCACGCCGGCGGGGCGGGCACCCTCCTCCGGGAGCTGCCGGCAGCGCAGGTGGTCGTGCATGCGCGGGGAGCGCGCCACCTCGTGGACCCCTCGCGGCTCGTCGCCTCGGTTCGCGATGCGGTCCGGGAGCGGTTCCCCCTCTATGGGACGATGGACCCGATCCCCGCGGACCGCCTCCACGTGGCTCAAGACGGCGAGGCCTTCCCGCTGGGACGGTTCCGGATCCGGGCCCTCGATGCGCCGGGGCACGCCCCCCACCACCTGTGTTTCTTCGCGGAAGGGGTGCGGCTCCTCTTCACCGGGGACGCGGTCGGGCTGTACCTCGATGGGGTCCTCCTCCCGTCCACGGTCCCCCCGAGCTTCGACCTCGGGCTGTCCCTCTCCACCCTGGACCGCCTGATCGGGCTCGACCCGGAGGTGCTCCTCTTCACGCACTTTGGGCCCGGATCCCCTGCCCTCCTCTCCCGGTACGCGGAGCTCCTTCGGACCTGGGTGGAGCGGGTGGGCCGCCTCCGCGGGACGTGTCGAAACGAAAACGAGCTCGTGAGGAACGTGGTTGCCGAAGCAGCGCGGGAGGGGTTGGTCCCGCCTGGGCCGGCCTGGGGGGATTTGGCGATGTCCGTGCGTGGGGCAGCCGCCTACCTCTCCCGGCGGGAGGGAGCGACGTGATCGCTCGGGTGGCCCTTCCCATCCCGCGGGCCGCCCCGTTCGACTACGAGGTCCCCCCCGGTCTCTCCGTGGCGGTTGGCCATCGCGTGCGCGTCCCGTTTGGGCCTCGCCATCTGTGGGGGATCGTGGTGGGAGTCGTTCCAGAACCCACGTTCCCCGGGCGGCTCCTCCCCATCGAAGCCGCCTCGGGTCCCTTCCTGCCCCCTTCGACCGTCTCCCTCATCGAGGAGGTCGCACGCCGCTCGTTCACCCCGCCGGGTATGGCCCTGGCACGCCTCGTTCCCCTCCCGAGCCGGGCCCGGACCCGCGAGGTCGAGTTGAGCCTCCCGGTGGAGGAAGCCCGCGGTACGGCCGCGGAGCTCGCCCGCCGGGCCCCGGCCCAGGCGCGGGTGCTTGCTGCGGTCGCGGAGGGGACGGGCGAGGTCGGGGAGCTGCGCCGGCTCCCCGGCGGGGAGCGGGCAGTGGCGGCGCTCCTCCGCAAGGGGTTCATCCGCCCGCGGCGGCTGCCGTTCTCGTATCGAGAGGAAGGCGGAGCACTGGCGCTGACCTCGGCTCAGGAGGAGGCGGTGGAGGCGGTTCGCGCGGGGATCGGCAGCGGACGGAGGTACCTCCTGTTCGGCCCCCCCGGCGCGGGGAAGACCGAGGTGTACCTGCGTGCCGTTGGTGAAGGGCTGGCGCAGGGGAAGGGGGGCCTCCTCCTCGCCCCGGAGGTGTCCCTCCTCCCTCAGCTGTGGGCGCGGGCGGGGCGGGTCCTTGGCTCCCCCCCCGCGACGTACTTCGGCGAGCTGCGGCCCGGGGAGAGATGGGAGAGTTGGCGCGGTGCTCAGGAGGGGCGGATCCGCTGTGTGGTGGGCACGCGGTCGGCCGTGTTCGTGCCGTTCCCGAACCTCGGCGTCATCGCGCTCGACGAGGAAGGGGAGCCGGCCTACAAGCAGGAGGAGATGGCCCCCTACTACCACGCCCGGGCGGTGGCCGAGCTCCGCGCGGACCGGGAGGGCGCGGCGGTGGTCCTGGGCGCAGCCGCCCCCGCGGTGGAGACCTACTTCCGCGCCGAACGAGGGGAGATCGGGCTCCTCCGGCTTCCCGAGCGCGTCGTGGGCGCCGCGCCCGCGGTTCGGATCGTCCCCCGGGGGGATGAGGTGATCGGCCCTGCCCTCGAGGAGGCAGTGGGATGTCACCTCGCTCGCGGAGGGCAGATCCTCCTCTTCATCAACCGCCTTGGGTTTTACACCGGCGCGGCGTGCCGCTGCCGGGCGATCCTGCGCTGCCCTGACTGCGAGATCCCCCTCGTGTTCCACCTCACCGACCGGACGTTCCGCTGCCACGCCTGCGGGCGGGCCTGGCGGGACCCGGCGTGCCCGAACTGTGGAGAGACGCACTTTCACTTGTTCGGGGTGGGCACGGAACGGGTGGAGCATGAGGCGAAGCGGCTCTTCCCCCGGGCGACGGTGGCCCGTCTCGACGCGGACACGGCACGGCACCGCGACCGGATCCTGTCCTCTTTCGCCAAGGGCGAGATCCAGATCCTTGTTGGGGCGCAGATGGTGGGGAAGGGCCTTGACTTCCCCGGGATCTCCCTCGTCGGGATCATCAACGCCGATCAGCTCCTTTCCACCCCCGACTTCCGGGCCGGGGAGCGTTCTTACCAGCTCATCGCCGGCGCTGCCGGGCGAGCCGGCCGGAGTGACCTCCCCGGCGAGGTGATCGTGCAGTCCGATCAACCCGACTACTACGCGATCCGCTGCGCGGTGCGCGGGGACTACACCGCGTTCTACAGGGAAGAGATGGGGTATCGGGAGGCCCTCCGCTATCCCCCCTTCTCTCGCCTCGTGCGGATGGTGGCCGCCGGCCGCGGGGCAGAGGGGAAAGCGGAGAACGTCGCCCGCGAGCTGGCGCGCCGCGGGTTCGAGGTCCTCGGCCCGGCCCGCCTCTTCCCGCGCCGTGGGGTCCCTCGCGCCCAGCTCCTCGTACGGGGGAAGGAGGATGTGGTGGATGCGTTGAGTCACGCCCTCCCCACGCTGCCGCGGTGGCTCAAGGTCGACCCCGACCCGATGTGGCTCGGCTAGAACGGCCAGAAGCGCTGGTCGTTCCACACCCTCTGGCGCAGCTCTTGGTCGAGGGAGGTGAGGAGATCGAGGTGGGACCGTTCCCACCCGGCGAGCCAGCGGAAGAGGGACCGCGCCGCGCCGGAGGAGTTCCTCTCCGCATCGGCGTAGAACGCGACCGACCGTTCCTCGAGCGCCATCGCGGCGTAGAGCGCCGCCGCTTCGTACGAGGCAGCGGAGATCTCCGCCTCGATCGCATCGGTGAGCACGCTGGTCGTGATCTCGGTCGGCCCCTCCGCCGGGGCCCCCCTGGTTACCTACCCGGTGCGCATGAGGTCAGCGAACGCCTGTGAGAGGACCTCGATGTGGCGTCCTTCTTCCTCGGCCAAGGTGAGGAAGATCTCCTGCGCTCCCTCATCCTGCGCGCCGCGTGCGCTCGCCTCGTACAGCGCCTTCCCTCGCTTCTCGAGGAGCAGCGCCCCCTTCCCACGGCGTGGCAACACCGCCGAGAACGAATCGTCGCACGATTGTGGCCGGCTCTATCTTGAGGTGAGCCAGTGGGTCAGCTGCTCGATTCCGCGGGGGATCGGAGGAGCAGCATTACGAACCGGGCGGCCGATCGCCCTACCGTCTCGGATCGCGTCGGATCCGCCTTCCCTGCGCGCAGCCTTCCCTACCCCGCCCGAGCCCGTTCTTGCACGAGGAGGGCCCGTCGGACCTCCTCCTGCGCCACAAGCCTCTTCTCGACCAAGATCTCTCCGATCGGACGCGGGTTCTTTCCGGACTGCTGGTGCGCCAACGCCGCCCGCACGTTCTCGGGGGAGACGATGCCCATGTCCACTAGGATCTCTCCTAGCCTCTTCTCGCGTTCGAAGTGCTTCTCGAGGATGGCCATGATCACCGCGGACCGGGAGGTTCGACGCCGCTCTGCTTCACGGTCCACAAGGTCCAACAAGTAGTCGTCCTCATCGCGGTAGTAGAGTGTGGCCTGCATCCCCTCCCCTCCTTTCTGCTTCGAACACGCCCGGTCCCCGGCGCCCCCCCGGATCCAATCTGGGTTCCGTCTTGGCCCCCACCTTCGCGATGGGTTAGCGTTGATCAGGCTCCGTTGCCTTTGTTTACATTCTACTCGGGTGGAACCAGCTGTCAAGCGGACGTCCGTCTGCCTTCGCGTCGGTCCGATTCCTGTCCGTACCTCTCCCTGGAGTCGCCCTCCCGTTGCGGGAGCCGCTCGCCTGAATGGCTTCCTCCACTCCCTGGGTCGGCCCGCAGTTCAGCCTGAACCGCGACCCCGTGGGATCGAGCCCCGTTCTCGGGGAGCGTTAGGAGAAGCGCCCGTCAGGGGCCCGGCAGTAGCCGTGGACGAACTCCGGGCCGGAGATCGCCCGGCACCCGGCTGGCTGGAGCTCGAGGATTTCCACGGACCCTTTCCCCGTGGCGACGAGGAGCCGGTCCCGTCGCGGGAGGATCGCTCCCGGTGGGAGATCGGCCGACTCCTCGCTCACCACCCGCGTTCGGTGTACCCTGATGAGCTTATCCCGGAGCGTGGTGTGGGCCCCGGGCCACGGGTTGGTGCCCCGCACGAGGTCGTGGATCCGCCGCGCCTCCCGCTCCCAACGGATCCGCCCATCCTCCTTATGGAGCTTCGGGGCGAGCGTCCCTCCCTCCGGCTGCGGCGTCGGGACGAGCTCCCCCCTTGCCATCCCCGCGAGCGTGGTCACGATGAGGTCCGCGCCCACCTGGGCGAGGCGTGCCTCCAGCTCGCCTGCCGTCTCGTCGGGCCCGATGGGGATCGCCCGCTGGAGGAGAAGGGGGCCGGTGTCCATCCCTTCATCGAGGATGAACGTCGTGACGCCCGTTTCCTCCTCCCCGCGGATGATCGCCCACGCCACCGGCGCCGCCCCGCGATAGCGGGGAAGGAGGGAGGCGTGGATGTTCACGCACCCGTACTTGGGAAGGGTGAGGACCGGCTCCCGCAGGAACTGCCCGAACGACGCCACGACGAGGAACTCGATCGCGAGCGACCGCAGCTTGTCGAGCACCGCGCGCGCGTTGATCGAGCGTGGCTGGACGATCGGGATCCCCAGCTCGCGGGCCGCTTCCTTGGCGGGTGGGGGGGTCATTCTGAGGCCCCGGCCGGCCGGCCGATCGGGCTGGGTGATCACGAGGAGGACCCCGTAGGTCTCGGCGAGGCGACGTAGCGCCGGCACCCCGAACGCCCCGGTCCCCGCGAATGCGATACGCAATCCTATCTGGGCGAAGGCGTCGGCTCCTTCGGTTTCCCGCCACGAGCGAGGCGGAACTCGGCGAGCACCCGTCGCCTCTCCTCCTTGGAGAGGAGGTCCACATACAGGGTGCCGTTGATGTGGTCGACCTCGTGCTGCAGGAGGCGGGCCTCGAGCTCGGAAAGGCCAAGCTCGACCACCGCTCCCCCTTCGTCCATGGCCCGCACGACCACGTCCCTCGCCCGAGGGACCTCGGCCTCCACGCCGGGAAGCGACAGGCAACCCTCCCGGTCCACGACGACCTCCACGCTCCGTGCGATGATCTCGGGGTTGAACAGCACGCGCTCCTCCTCCCCCAGCCGCACGAGGACGGCTCGCACCAGAAGCCCGATCTGGTTCGCAGCGAGGCCCAGTGCCTCGATCTGTCTGAATGCCGCGCGCAAGGCGCTCGCTGCCTCTTGGGCCTCGCGGCTCCCCGGCTCGACGGGCTGCGTCGGCCGGCGCAGAATCGGGTTTGGGTAAGTGATGATCATCGGTCTGGATCGCCTCCCCAGCGGCTCTTATTATAGAGGGATCGGGTCGTGGCGACAATTGAACGGGGGGGGATGCAGCGCGCGCTCGTGGCCAAGGTCCTCTCCCTGGAGAGGGACAAGGCGTTCGCGGACACGGCCGTCCTCGGCGGCCTGGAGAGGTTTGTGTCCCGCCACTTTCCCGAAGCGCGTCATCTCGTCGCGGGCTACGCTGAGCTCGACCCTCCCTCCCGAGCGCGGGCGGTGGAGGAGCTCGAGCGCTGGCTGGGAAGGCCGTCCTCCGCTCGGCCGCAGGAGCCGCTCGCGGCGATCCCCATTTCCCGCCTTCCCGGAGTGGGCAAGAAGCGGGTCGAGCTCCTTGGCCGCCTCGGGATCCGCACGGTGGAGGATCTCCTCACCACGTTTCCCCGCCGCCTGGAGGATCGGTCCCGGCTCCGCCCGATCGGCGAGGTACGGGATGGGGAGACGGTCCTCGTCCGCGGCGCGGTGCGCGCCAAATCGCGGGTCAAGGTCCGACGCGGCCTCGAGCTCATCAAGGTGGCGGTGGACGATGGGACGGGATTCCTGTTTGCGATCTGGTTCAACCAACCCTGGGTGTGGGCTCAGATCGTCCAGGGGGAGAGGTACGCCCTCTACGGCAAGGCCCAGCTCCGCTACGGCGAGCTCCAGTTGGAGAACCCGGTGTGGGAGAAGGAGGGAACCGACGTTCAGACCGGGCGCTGGGTCCCGGTGTACCCGGCGACGGAGGGGTTGACCCAACCTGTCCTTCAAGGCCTCATCCAGCATGCGCTCGCTGAGTTCGCCGATCGGGTAGGCGATGTGGTGCCGCAGGAGATCCGGGAACGGCAAGCGCTCCCCACGCGGTGGGAGGCGATCTTGCGGATCCATGCCCCGCGGGACCCCCACGATTTCGAACGGGCGCGACGGGCGCTCGCGTTCGAGGAACTCCTCCTCCTCCAAGTGGGGATCGCCCGCCGCCGGGGTCCGACCTCGACCGTCGGACGGCGGCTCGAGCCCGAGCAGGGGATCCTCGACCGGTTCGTAGCGGGCCTCCCCTTCGCGCTCACTCCCTCCCAGCAGCGCGCGCTGGACGCGATCGAACGGGACCTCCGCTCCCCCCAGGTCATGCTGCGCCTCCTCCAGGGGGACGTCGGCTCGGGGAAGACCGTGGTCGCCGCCGCGGCCTGCCTCCTCGCCGCCTCGGCGGGGTCCCAGGCCGCGGTGATGGCGCCGACCGAGATCCTCGCCGAGCAGCACCACCTCGTCCTTCAAGAACTGCTCGCGGGCCTTCCCGTGCGGGTGGGATGCCTCGCCGGGGGGATCGGGCGCAGGGAACGGCAGGCGCTGCTCGACGCGATCGCGGGCGGTGAGCTCGACATCGTCGTGGGGACCCACGCCTTGATCGAGGAGGACGTCGCGTTCCGCGATCTGGGGCTGGCCGTGATCGACGAGCAGCACCGATTTGGGGTGGTCCAGCGCGCGGCGCTGGAGGCGAAGGGAGCGGAAACGAACATCCTCGTCATGTCCGCGACCCCGATCCCGCGCACGGTCGTCCTCACCCTGTACGGTGACTTCACGGTGTCCGTCCTCGACGAGATGCCGACCTCGCGGGGAAGGGTGCGCACGGAGTGGCTGTCCTTGTCCCGGAGGGAGGACGTGTATCGGGGAGTGGCGGACCTGCTCGCCCGGGGGGAGAAAGGCTATGTGGTGTTCCCCCTCATTGCCGAGTCGGAGGAGCTCGACCTCCGCGCGGCATCGGAGGGGTACGATGAGCTGCGGGAGCGGTTTCCCGGGCATGGCGTCGCCCTCCTCCACGGTCGGATGCCGTCCGAGGACAAGCGGCGGGCGATGGCGGCGTTCCGGGCCGGCGAGGTCCAGCTCCTCGTGGCGACGACGGTGGTCGAGGTCGGGCTCGATGTCCGCGATGCTTCGTTCCTCGTGATCGAGCACGCCGACCGGCTGGGGCTGGCCCAGCTTCACCAGCTGCGCGGGCGGATCGGGCGCAAGGGCCAGGATGCAGTGTGCTATGCCCTCGCCGACCCTACGACCGATGAGGCGCGCCAGCGGCTGGCCGCGTTCCGCGACCTTGCTGACGGGTTCAAGATCGCCGAGGCCGACCTCCGCATTCGCGGGCCCGGCGACCTCCTTGGCACCGAGCAGTCGGGGTTCGTGTCCCGGCTGCGGGTGGCGGACCTCACGCGGGACCTGGGCTTGCTGGAGAAGGCCCGCAGCGAGGCGCGGCGTCTGGTTGCGGAGGGCGTGCCGGACGACCTCGCCCGCGAGGTGGAGCGGAGGTTCGGGGAGGCGTTGTCCCTCCTTGGGGTGTGAGGTGGAGAACCCGGTTCGAGCGGGGGCGCGCTGGGTCACGCGCTGGGCGCGCCACGTGCGCGTGGACGGGCGGGGTGTGGAGGACGTCGCCCGGCGGATCCGGGACCTCCCCGTCCCCCCCTGGGAGGGGCGGTACCACTTCCAGGGGGAGGAGGAGCTCACCCTCCGCTACCTCCTCGCCCTCGATGCGCTCAACTTCTGTTTCTGGCCTCCCTCGGGATCGAGCGGGGGGAAGTGGGCCGTCCCCGGACCGGACGGAGAAAGGCTGACCGGTTACTTCGCCCTCGCCTACGCCCTCCGCCGGAGGGCGGAGGGGGACCCGTCGTCCCTCGAACCACGGGCGCTGGCGGATGCAACCGTGGGCTGGGTGCGCGCGATCCTGGGGGAGGTCCCCCTCCTCCCCTGGCGGGCCCGCGCCCTGCGGGAGGTGGGGGCGGCTCTGCTCCGGTTCGGTTCGGCGCGGGAGTTCTTTGCCTGTGCCCAGGGTTCGTGCCTTCGGCTTGTGGAGCTCGTCACTTCCCACCTTCCCCTGTTCCGCGATTCCGCCCTGTATCGGGGCCGGGAGGTTGTCTTCCACAAGCGGGCCCAAATCCTGTGCGCGGACCTGTGGGGGACGTTCGGGGGTGAGGGACCCGGCGCTCTCCACGACCTCGACTGGCTCACCGCGTTCGCGGACTACAAGCTCCCTCAGCTCCTGTGGGCCCAGGGAGGCCTTGTCCTCCACCCCACGCTCGCTGGCCGCCTCAAGCGGGGGGAGGAGCTCCGCCCGGGGTCCCCGGAGGAGGTCGAGCTGAGGGCCGCGACGATCATGGCCGTCGAGGAGCTCACCGCCGCGCTCCGCGCGGGCGGGAGGGGCGTGCGGGCGTTCGAGGTGGACTGGATCCTGTGGAACCTGTCCCAAGGCCCGCTTTCGGTTCCCCATCCCCGCGTCCGGACGTTCTTCTACTGACCGTGTCCGCGTTCCGCATCACTGCCCGCGCGCCCGGTTCCGCAGCTCGGCTGGGAGAGCTCGTGACCCCCCACGGGACGATCCGCACCCCGGCGTTCGTCACCGTGGCCACCCGAGGGATGGTGAAGTCCCTCGGTGTGGACGACCTCCTCTCCCTGGGCGTCGAGGTTCTGATCGGGAACACCTACCACCTCGCCCTCCGCCCGGGAGCGGAGGCGATCGGGGCCCTCGGCGGGCTCCACGGGTTCACGGGATGGACGGGCCCGTGGTTCACCGACTCCGGGGGGTTCCAGGTGTTCAGCCTCGGCGCGGGGAAGATCCACGGGGTAGGGAAGATCGCGCCCATCTTCCCCGGCGATGTCCCGATGAAGCCGACGGGGACATCGCTCGTGGCCCTCAGCGAGGGGGGGGCCCGCTTCCGCTCCGTGGTCGATGGGTCGCGTGTGTTCTTCTCCCCGGAGGAGGTGATCCGCCTCCAACGTCTCCTTGGGGCGGATGTGATCCTCCCCTTGGACGAGTGCACGTCCCCGTTCCACGATCGGGCGTACACGAGGGCGGCGATGGAACGCACCCACCGCTGGGCGGAGCGTGCCCTGGCCGCGTTCGAGCGCACGACGGGGCTCGGGCCGAACCCGGGTCAAGCCCTGTGGGGGATCGTCCAGGGCGGCGCGTACGAGGACCTCAGGCGGAGGTCGGCCAAGGCGATCGCGGGGATGGGGTTCCCCGGGTTCGCAATCGGGGGGTCGCTGGGTCGGTCGAAGGAGGACATGCTGCGCGTGATCGAGTGGACGGTAGACGTTCTCCCCGACGACCGGCCACGGCACCTCCTTGGGATCGGGGGCGTGGAGGACATCCTGGAGGCGGTTGCACGGGGCGTGGACACGTTCGACTGCGCGACCCCGACGCGCCTCGCTCGGAATGGGGTCCTCCTCACGTTCGCTGAGGAAGGGTTCCGGATCGCGATCAAGAACGCCCGGTTCGCCCGCGATGACTGTCCTGTGGAAGAAGGGTGCGACTGCCCGACCTGCGCCCGGTACCCGCGCGCGTTCCTCCGGCATCTCTCGCAGGCGGGCGAGCTCTCCTACTATCGTTTGGCCACGCTCCACAACGTGCGGTTCATGGTCCGGCTCCTCGAGCGGGTCCGCGCCGCCGTGGTGACGGGCCAGGACCTGTCGGCGGTTCTTCCTCTCCACAGGCTGTAGCCCCTTGCTAGGAGGGGCCAGGCGCGCCAAGAGTACCTCTTGACACGAGCCCCCGGGGGGGGGGGTACAATCTTGTGACCCATCGGGGGAAGCGATGAGGCTCCTTGCGGTTGGGGCGTCCATCCTCGGGATCGCCGTGTCGCTCGGGTCCACCGCCAGCGACGCGACCGCGCCTGCCCTCGACCCCGCGCAGACTGCCCGCGGACGGTGGGCCGTCTTTGCTCTCGTCCTTCCCGGCTGCCCGGCGTGCGAGGAGGCTCTGAGCTGGTTCTCTCAGGTACACCAGAGCTTTCCCGAGATCGGTTTTCTCCTTCTCTCGCCGTGGGAGAGCGAGGAAGTTTCGGTTGCCTCCGCTGAACTGGGTTTGCCCTTCCTGGTGGACGAAGGCGGGCGGATGGGGGCGGCGTGGGGCGTGCGGCGGGCCCCCAACCTGGTGCTCCTCCTCGACGGCCGTCCCCACGGCAGACTCGATTGGCCGTTCACCGAGGACGAG
>DSBZ01000253.1 GCA_011057175.1 Candidatus Acetothermia bacterium | reverse complement strand
CCATCCCCACCTACAACGTGACGGGCGACTTCCCGTGGGATGACCCGGACCTCGCCCCGCTGTGGGAGATGACGGCGAAGTATGGGATCCCCTACTTCGCGAACTTCCTCTCCTCGGACATGATGCCGGAGGACGCGCGCAGCATGTGCTGTCGTCTCCGGCTCGACGTGCGGGAGCTCCGGCGCCGGGGCGGGGGCCTCTTCGGGTCGAACCCCCTCACCGGCTCGATCGGGGTCGTGACGTTGAACCTGCCGCGGCTCGCGTTCCTCGCGAAGAGCGAGGAGGAGTTCTTCGAGCGGCTCCATTCGCTGATGCAGATCGCGGGACGGTCGCTCATCATCAAGCGCAAGCTCCTGGAGCGCCTCACCGAGCAGGGGTTGTACCCGTACTCCAAGTTCTACCTGTCCTCGGTCCGGGAGGGGAGAGGCGAGTACTGGGCGAACCACTTCTCCACGATCGGCGTGGTCGGGATGAACGAAGCGGCCCTCAACCTCCTCGGGGTCGACCTCGCCCACGAGGAGGGGATCCGGTTCGCCCGCCGTACGCTCGAGTTCATGCGCGAGACCCTTGTGCGGTTCCAAGAGGCGACTGGACACCTGTGGAACCTCGAGGCGACCCCCGCCGAGGGGACGGCCTATCGGTTGGCGATGCTCGACCGGGAACGCTACCCTGGGATCCGGGTCGCCAACGGGCGCGCCGTGCGGGAGAAGGGGGCTGCCCCCTACTACACGAACTCGTCCCAGCTCCCGGTGGACTTCACCGACGACCTGTTTTGCGCTTTGAAGCTACAGGAAGGGCTTCAGACCCTGTACACGGGGGGGACCGTGTTCCACGCTTGGCTCGGGGAACGTCTCCCTTCGCCCGAGGCCGTGAAATCGCTCGTGGCGAAGATCTTCGCGAACTTCCGCATCCCCTACCTCACCCTCACCCCGACGTTCTCCGTGTGCCCCCAGCATGGGTACCTTCGCGGGGAGAACCGCTACTGCCCCAAGTGCGACGAGGAGATCATCGCGCGCCATCAGAAGGCCAAAGGAGGCGTTTGTGTCCACATACCGTGAGGATGAACAAAGGAATCTGATTCTCGAGGATGGCACAGTCATCCCGGAGGCGGAGCGGGTACAGGCCGAAGTCTACTCGCGCGTGGTGGGGTACCTGCGTCCGGTGGAGCAGTGGAACGCGGGGAAACAGGCGGAGTTCGCGGATCGAAAGGTGTTCCGCCCCACCCTCGACGACGGCCGCACCGAGTAGCGGATGGAGGTCGCCCATCTCCAGCCCCTCTCCCTCCTCGACTACCCGGGGAAGGTGGCGGCAGCGGTGTGGACGGTGGGGTGCAACCTGCGCTGTCCGTACTGCTACAACGCTGAGCTCGTTCTGCCCGAGCTTGGCGCGGACCTCCCGCGGCTTCCGGCTGAGGCAGTGGTCGCTCGGCTGCAGGAGAGGGTGGGGTTCCTCGACGGGGTCGTCGTCACCGGGGGCGAACCGACCCTCCACCGCGATCTCGTCGCCTTCGTGCGGAGACTCAAGGAGCTCGGGTTCCTCGTCAAGCTCGACACGAACGGGACCCATCCCGGCGTCCTGCGCTCGCTGTTGGAGGACAGGCTCGTGGACTACGTGGCCCTCGACCTGAAGGCTCCCTTCGCCCGGTACCGCGAGTTCACAGGCCTCCTCTCCCCGGACCCTGTAGCGTCGGAGCTTGTCTCCGACATCGTCCTGCGGGTTCGGGAGTCGATCGCTCTCATCCGCGACCACGCCCCGGACTACGAGTTTCGCACCACGGTCGCCCCCGGGCTCGCCCCCGACGATATGATCGCGATTGCCAACGAGATCCGCGGCGCCCGACGCTACGCGCTGCAGCCGTTCTTCGCTCCCGAGGGAAAGCGATTGGTGGATGAGACGTGGCGGGGACAGTTCACCCTGTCAGCGGAGAAGCTGCGCAGCCTCCTCCCCGAGCTTCAGGAGTTCGTCCCCACCGAGCTTCGAGGCTAGTCGAGTCCTACCCGGGCACGGACCTCGCGCATCGTCTCCCGGGCGATCGCCCGCGCCCGCTCCGCACCGTGGGCGAGGACCTCGTCCACGTCTCCGCGGGAAACGAGCTTCGCCCGACGCTCCCGGACCGGGCGCAGGGCGGCCATGAGGTGGGTGAAAAGCGCCTCCTTGAGGTCGCGGTAGAGGAGTTTCCCCGCCGCGTGGTCGCGCCGGAAGCCTTCTACGACCTCCCTCGGGGCCACGAGCTCGAGCAACGCGAACAGGTTCGCGACCCCAGGGCTCATCTCCTGGCTCGGGGTGAGGCCGACGTCGGTCACCGCCGACCGCACCTTCCTGCGGATGCTCTCCTCTGGCTCCATGAGGCCGATGTAGTGCTCCGGCCCAGCCGACTTGCTCATCTTCCGCTCCGGATCCGCGAGCGACATGATCCGCGCTCCCTCTCCGAGGATCGGCTCCGGCTCGGGGAACGTCTCCCCGAACCGGGAGTTGAACCGCCGCGCGATCCGCCGCGCCTCCTCCAAATGCTGGACCTGGTCCTCGCCCACCGGGACGTGGTCGGCCTTGTAGAGGAGGATGTCCGCCGCCTGGAGGACCGGATAGTAGAACAGGCCGCCGTTGACGAACTCCTGGCGGGCGGCCTTCTCCTTGAACTGGGTCATCCGCGTCAGGTCGCCGTAGGAGGCCACACAGCCCAGGATCCAACACAGCTCCGCGTGCTCCGGGACATCGGACTGCAGATAGAGGATCGAGCGTTCGGGGTTGATCCCGCACGCCAGGAGATCCAGCGCGAGCTCCCGCCGCGCGGTGCGGAGCTCGGCGGGCACTGTGTCCTCGTTCGTGAGGGCGTGGTAGTCGACGATGCTGTAGATCGTGTCGTTCCCGTGCTGGAGCTCAACCCAGCGCTGAATCGCCCCGAAGTAGTTCCCGATGTGGAGCTCCCCCGTTGGCTGGATCCCGGAGAAGATGCGCATGGCCATCGGACGGGAAGTATAGGGGGGAAGGCCGCTAGCGCAACCACAGGCCGTCGTCGGCGCCTGCGGGGAGGGGCGGCGCGTGGACTGGGAACCCCCGCTGCAGTACGGAAGGGGGTCTGCTCCCCTCGGCTGGCGAGGGACGTCGGGCGCGGGTTCCGGGACGGGACCGACACGGAGGTCCCCATGCCAGGCAAGTGGTGGACGGCCTGTCCTACGCGGGCCGCCTAGGACAGGTCCCCCCGATCCCGAACGTGGGCCGGGGCATGGCGGCGTGGTACCGGGGGGCGACCGCAGCGGGGGTGAACGACGCTGGGCTGTGGGCCAGCGGCCCCGACGCCCCGGGCGGGTCGTCCCCCGGGAGACCTAATTCCGACGAGAACGGTGACTGGATCGCGCAGCTCCGTCGAGAAGCGGAGTAGGGTCGCCGGACGTCGGCCGGGGATCGTCCCCTGGTCAGGGGGAGTTCGCTCTCCACCCCGTTCCGTTCTTTGCAGGAGAAGCGCGGGGAGGGTATAGTCGAAGCGATCGATGGACGACTCGCTCGATATCGTGATCCTGGCGGCGGGGAAGGGGACGCGGATGTGCTCCCGCCGCCCCAAGGTCCTCCACCCGCTGTGCGGCCTTCCCCTCCTTGAACACGTGCTCCGTACCTCCTTCTCCCTTTCGCCGCGGCGGGTCGTGGTCGTGGTGGGCCACGGTAGGGACGTGGTGCGGGCCACGTTCGCGGAACGAGGGGTCGCGTTCGTGGACCAAGGGGAGCCCCGCGGCACGGGCCACGCCGTTCTCGCGGCGCGGGGGGCGGTGAGCTCGGGCACGTTCCTCGTCCTCCCCGGCGACGTCCCCCTTGTCCCTCCCGACGCCCTGCGCGCCCTCATCCAGTTCCACCAGGAGCGCGACGCCATGGTCTCCTTCCTCACGATGGAGCCGGCTGACCCTCGCCCCTACGGCCGCGTCGTGCGGGGGGAGGATGGGAAGCCGCTCCGGATCGTGGAGGCGGGCGATTCCTCCCCCGAAGAACTGTCGATCCGCGAACTCAACTCCGGGATCTGGTGCCTGAACAATTCCCCTGAGGTGTGGGAGGCGCTCGCCGGGCTCACCACCGCCAACGCGAAGGGCGAGTTCTACCTCACCGACCTCGTGGCGCACTTCTCCGCGGACGGGAAGGCTGCCGCCCTCCTCTGGCCCTGCGCGGACGACCTCGGGGGGGTGAACGACCGCGCTGACCTCGCCCGGTTCGAGCAGCTCCTCCGACAACGGATCCTCGCCGCGTGGATGTGCGGCGGGGTCACGGTGGTGGATCCGGCCGCGGTCTATCCGTCCCTCGATGCCACGGTGGGCGAGGACACGGTCCTCCACCCCGGTACCCACCTCCTCGGGCGGACCGCGGTCGGCGCCGGGTGCATGATCGGTCCCGGAGCCTATCTCATCGATGCGCGGATCGGCGACGGGGCACGGGTATGGTACTCGGCCATCGAGGGGGCAGAGGTGGGGCCGGAGGCGAGCGTGGGCCCCTACGCCCACCTCCGGCCGGGGTCGCGCATCGGAAGGGGAGCGAGGGTCGGGAACTTCGTCGAGATCAAGGCATCCACCCTCGGAGAGGGGGTGAAGGCCGGTCACCTCGCCTACATCGGCGATGCCGACGTCGGGGCCGGGGCGAACATCGGGGCCGGCGCCATCACCTGCAACTTCCAGCCGGGAAAGAAGGAGAAGTTCCGCACCGAGATTGGCGAGGGCGCGTTCGTCGGCAGCAACGCGTCCTTGATCGCGCCCATCCGGATCGGGGAAGGGGCCGTGGTGGGGGCGGGATCGGTGATCACGCACGACGTTTCCCCGTACGCGCTGGCCCTGGAGCGGGCCCCCGAGGTCGTGAAGCCGGACTGGGCGCAACGAACGGGGGAAGGGGAGGAGCATGCCTAGAGGAGAGGGGTTCGACGAGCTGCGGATCCTTTCGGGAAGCGCGAACCTGCCGTTGGCCCAACGCATCGGGGAGATCCTCGGGGTCGAGCTGTGCGAGGCCGATGCGCGATGCGGGAACGGGACCTCCTACGCTCCTGGTCGGTTCCCGGACGGAGAGGTGCGCGTGCAGGTCCAACAGACGGTGCGCGGGAAGCACGTATTCGTCATCCAACCGACTTCCCCGCCGGTGAACGATCATCTGATGGAGCTCCTCATCCTCGTGGATGCCCTGCGGCGGGCCGCGTGCCGGGAGATCTGTGCTGTGATCCCCTACCTCGGCTACGCCCGCCAGGACCGGAAGATGATGGGGCGGGTCCCCATTTCGGCCCGCCTGGTGGCGGACCTCCTCGAGGCGGCAGGGGTGGACCGGGTGCTGACGATGGACCTCCACGCTGGGCAGATCCAGGGCTTCTTCAAGGTGCCCCTCGATCACCTGCGGTCGGACCGAATGCTCGCCAAGTACATCTACGACCAGCATCCGGAGTGGCTGGAGAACCTCACCGTGGCCTCTCCGGACATCGGGGGGGTGTGGCGGGCACGGCGGATGGCCAAACGCCTGGGCGAGCTCGTCCACGGCAGCGGGGAGCTCCCGCTGGCCCTCGTCGTGATGCAGCGCGACGAGGCGAGAAAAGAGGTGGTGGTCAAAGACGTGATCGGAACGGTGTCGGGCCGCGACGTGCTCCTCGTGGACGACATCCTGGCGAGCGGCCGGACCCTCATCACCGCGGCGGAAGAGGTGGTGAGAGAGGGGGCGACCCGGGTCTTCGCCGCCTGTACCCACGGTGTGTTCACACCGGGCGCGCTGGAGACCCTCGATACTCCGTGGTTGCAGAGGGTGTTGGTGACCGATACCATTGCCCACCGCGACGAGGTCCGGGCGGCCCCCCAGATCGAGATCGTCTCGGTGGCCGAGTTCTTCGCGGACGCGATTCGCCGAATCTACCGCCACGAGTCGATGACCGACCTCTTGGCGTACTTGTCGCTGTAGGCGGAGGAGGATCGGGATGATGGTGAATGCAGCGCGGCGGCCCACCGGGAAGGCGGGGGCTCTCCGCCGTCAAGGGCAAGTTCCAGCCGTCCTGTACGGTGCTCACGTGGCTTCGTTGCACGTCGCGATCCCGGAGAAGGAGCTCCTTCACCTTTTCGACCACGTGACGCGCTCGACCCCGGTCGAAGTGAAGGTAGATGGGAGGGAGACCTATCACGTCTTCCTCAAGGAGATCCAGGTCCATCCGATCACAGAGCGGTTCCTGCACGTCGACCTCTACGTCGCGGATCCGGAACGCCCCCTCCAGATGGATGTCCCCGTGCGCTTCGTGGGCACGGCCCGCGGGATCAAGGACGGGGGGATCCTGGAGGCGGTGCACGGCTACATCCCAGTTCAAGCCCTCCCCGCCAAGATGCCGCCGCGGATCGAGATCGATGTGTCGGACCTTGGGATCGGCGACTCGATCCTCGTCAAGGACCTCCCGTGGGGCGAGGGCGTCGAGCCCCTGCTTCCTCCCGAGGACGCGGTGGTAACCGTGGCCGCACGGCGGGCGCTCGAGGTCGAGGCGCCGGTGGCCGCGGAAGCCGCCGAGGCCGTTCCGATTGAGGAGGGCGCCGAGGGCAAAGAGGCCGAACCAGCGGGAGGCGAACCACCCGCGGCTTGAGGGCCGTCGTCGGGCTAGGGAACGTCGGACCGGAGTACGCGGCCAGCCGGCATAATGTTGGGTTCTGGGTAATCGAACGGCTCATCCCGCGCGCGAGGTGGTGCCGGGAGGTCCATCCTTGGGGTGAGGTCCACCGATCGGCCAACGGCCTTCTCCTTCGCCCCTCCACCTACATGAACCGGTCCGGGGAGGCCGTGCGCGAGCTCCTCAGCACCTTCTCCCTCTCTCCCCACGAGATCCTCGTCGCCTACGACGAGGCCGACCTCCCAGTGGGAAGCCTCCGGCTACGGGCTCGGGGAGGGGCAGGGACGCACCGCGGGATGGCGTCCGTCCTCGCCGCGCTGGGGACGGACGACGTGCCCCGCCTCCGGGTCGGGATCGGTCGGCCGGCGCAAGGCGGGGACTGGACTGCGCACGTCCTCTCGCCGCCTCCCCGCGCCGAGGCGGAGGCCCTGTCGGGTGCGGTGGATCTCGCCGGGGAACTGGCGTGGGCGTTCCTCAGCCACGGGCTGGCCGCGGCCCTGGACCGCTTCTCCCGTGAGGGGGGAAGGGCGGACCGTATAATCTAATCGGAGGTCGTCGATGTACGAGAAGTTCTCGAAGGATTCCATGAGGCTCCTCGCCGCGTCCCAGGAGGAAGCGGGGGACTGGCGCCACCGCTACGTGGGGACGGAGCACCTCTTGCTCGCCGCGGCGCGCATAGAGGGGTCGCGGGTGGCGCGGTTCCTCGACGCCAAGGGGCTGACCTACGAGCGGATCGCGCGGTTCGTGGAGCGCCAGAAGGGCCGGGGGAAGGTCCACGTCCCCGCCGACGAGCTCGAGCCGACCCAGCGCCTGCGGCGGGTGATGAAGCTCGCCTACGAGGAGGCGCGACGGGAGGGGGTGGAGGCGATCGAGCCGGAACACCTCGTGTTGGGGATCCTTCGTGAGGGGGAATGCACGGCGGCGGAGATCCTACGGGCGCAGGGGATCGACCTCCGGTCCGCCCGCGAGCACTTCGCCCCCGGCCGGCGAGGGGGGGTGCGGGTGCGGACGAGCCATGCCCGCCTCCCCGGGGAACTCGGGGAGTTCGGCCGCAACCTGGTCGAGGAAGCGGCGAGTGGGACCCTCGACCCGGTCATCGGCCGCGACCGCGAGCTGGAGCGGGTGGTGGAGATCCTGTGCCGGCGCAAGAAGAACAACCCCGCCCTCATCGGGGAATCCGGCGTCGGCAAGACGGCGATCGTGGAGGGGCTCGCCCAGAAGATCGCCGCCGGCGATGTGCCATCCGCCCTCGCCCAGAAGGAGATCGTGGAGCTCGATATGGCGGGGATCGTTGCCGGCACGAAGTACCGCGGCGAGTTCGAGCAGCGCCTGAAGACGATCCTCAACCAGGTCATGAGCGCGGAGAACATCATCCTGTTCATCGATGAGCTCCAAACGGTGGTCGGGGCCGGCGGGGCGGAGGGGGCGATCGACGCCTCGGCGATCTTGAAGCCGCCGCTTGCGTCCGGGGCGATCCAGTGCCTCGGCACCGCGACCCCCGATGACTACCGGAAGTCGATCGAGAAGGACCCCGCCCTCAAGCGGCGGTTCAAGACCGTGTACGTGGACGAGCCATCCGTGGAGGACACGGTGAAGATCCTCCACGGTCTCCGGCACCGCTACGAGGAGCACCACGGGGTACAGATCACGGACGAGGCCCTCTGGCAGGCCGCCCGGCTTTCCGACCGTTACATCACCGACCAGTTTCTCCCCGACAAGGCGATCGACCTCGTCGACGAGACGGCGGCCAAGGTCCGCCTCGCGGCGACCGAACTCCCTCCTGAAGCGCGGGAGCTCCTCGACGAGATCACCCACCTTGAGGATGAGGAGGAGGCCGCGGTGGCGGACCAGAACTACGAGCTCGCCGCCCGGCTCCGCGACCGACGAGCGACGAAGATCGAGGAGCTGAAGCGGTTCGAGGAGGTGGGGCGCGAGCCCCTGGTCCCCGTGGTGAGGGGGGAAGAGGTCGCGGCGACCGTGGCCGCGTGGACGGGGATCCCGGTCCGTCACCTCCAGGAGGAGGACACGGCGCGGCTCGTGCAGATGGAGGAGAAGATCCACGAGCGATACGTGGGCCAGGACGAGGCGGTGAAGAGCGTGGCCCGGGCCATCCGTCGTGCCTACGCCGGGGTGAAGGATCCTCGCCGCCCGATCGGGTCATTCCTGTTCCTCGGCCCCACCGGCGTGGGCAAGACCGAGCTCGCGCGGACCCTGGCCGGGTTCCTGTTCGGGGACGACGACGCCCTGATCCGGATCGACATGTCGGAGTACGTGGAGCGGTTCGCGGTGTCCCGCCTCGTGGGGGCCCCCCCGGGGTACGTGGGGTACGAAGAGGCGGGCCAGCTCACCGAGGCGGTCCGCCGCCGGCCCTACTCCGTGGTCCTGTTCGACGAGATCGAGAAGGCGCATCGCGACGTGTTCAACATCCTCCTCCAGGTGATGGACGACGGGATCCTCACCGATTCCCAGGGCCGCAAGGTCGACTTCCGGCACACCGTGCTCATCATGACCTCCAATGTGGGGAGCAAGCTGATCGTGGACCGGACCGGGGTCGGGTTCACCACCGCGGACGTCGAGAGCGAGCAAGCGTATCGGGACATGAAGAGCCGGGTGATGGGGGAGGTGCGCAAGGAGTTCTCCCCGGAGTTCCTGAACCGGCTCGACGATGTGATCGTGTTCCACTCCCTCACCCGGGAGCAGGTGAAGGAGATCGCTGACCTGTTCATTGGTCGGCTGAGGAGCCGCCTCCGCGATGAGCACGGGATCGAGCTCGTCCTGGAGCCTTCGGCGTGGGAGGTCATCACCGAGCGTGGGTACGATGAGAAGTACGGAGCCCGCCCGATGGGGAGGGCCATCGAGCGCCTCTTGGAGGACCCGATCGCTGAGCGGATCCTAACCCAGGAGTTCCCCGCGGGATGCCAGGTCGTCGCTGCGGCCCAGGACGGGGAGATCGTGGTGCGGAAGGAATAGGTGCCCTACCGCTGCCGGGAGTGCGGCTACCGGTCTCCAAAGTGGCTGGGCCGCTGTCCCCAGTGCGGGCAGTGGGAGTCGTTTGAGGAGGTGGGCGGAGCGGTTGACGAGGGGACGGCCGCGGGGGGAGGCCTTCCCCAGATCCTCGCCGCTGTGCCCAGCGCTGCAGGGGAGCGGCTGACCACGGGGATGCCGGAGGTGGACCGCGTGCTCGGAGGGCTCATCCCCGGGGCGGTGGTCCTCTTCGGCGGCGAGCCTGGGGTGGGGAAGTCCACCCTCCTCCTCCAGCTCGCCGCCCGCCTCGTCGCCTATGGGAAGGTCCTCTACGTCTCGGGCGAGGAGGCCCCGGCTCAGGTCAAGCTGCGGGCGGAGCGCCTCGGGATCGAGGGGGATTCCCTCTATTTCCAGTCAGAGCAGGAGCTCCTGGCGATCGTGCGCGCGGTGAAGGGGCTGGAGCCGGCCGTGCTCGTCGTGGACTCCCTCCAGACCGTGCTCGCCCGTCCCGATGGGGGCGAGATCGGGAGCCTCGTTCAGGTGAGGGAGGCCGCCGCGCAGCTGGCGCGCCTGGCCAAGGGGCTGGGCATGGTCACGTTTCTCGTCTCTCACATCACGAAGGGTGGCGAGTTCGCGGGTCCGAAGACGGTCGAGCACCTCGTGGATGTGGCGGTGCAGCTCGAGGGGGTGCGGGAGGGGGAGCTCCGCCTCCTGCGCTGCGCGAAGAACCGGTTCGCGTCCACGGCCGAGGTCGCCGTGCTCCAGATGGGCCCGGCCGGGCTCTCCGAGGTGGCCAACCCCTCGCTCTTCTTCGTGTCCCAGGACCGGGCCCCCAAGCCGGGGGCGGCGATCGTCCCCGTGCTTGAGGGGTCGCGGACCCTCCTCGTGGAGATCCAGGCCCTCGTCGCTCCGGGAGGGGGGGTCGGCCCCCCCCAACGCCGTACGGCTGGCCTTGATCTGAACAGAACTTTAGTCCTTCTGGCCGTGATCGAGAAGCACCTCGGCGTGCATGTCCGGGCGATGGACGTGTACCTCGCTGTGGCCGGCGGGCTCGAAGTGCGGGAGCCAGCGGCGGACCTCGGGGTCTGTGCCGCGATCTTGGGGAGCCTGCGGAACCGCGCCATCCCCGCTGACACCGTCGTCGTGGGCGAGGTCGGCTTGGCTGGGGATCTCCGTCCCGTGCGGAAGGGACCGGAACGCCTCCAGGAAGTAGCCAAGCTCGGGTTCGCGCGGGCGGTGGTGCCGAGCGGGCCCGTCCCCAAGCGCGTACGGTTGGAGATGGTTCCCTGTTCGACGTTGCGGGAAGCGATGGAGGCGCTGGGGCTGATCTGAGATGGGGGGGAAGAAGGATCCGCGGCTGGAGTTCCTGCGGCGCACGGCCCCCGGTACCCCGTTGCGGGAGGCGATCGATCGCATCGTGCTCCTCGGACGGGGCGGGCTCATCCTCGTTGCGGATCGATCCGTGGCGAGCCCGATCATCGCCGCCGGGTTCGAGCTCAATGCGCCGTTCACCCCGCAAGCGATCGTCGAGCTGTCGAAGATGGACCGTGCGGTGGTGGTGGATGAGGAACTGAAGACGATCCTCTACGCCAACGCCCATCTCGTGCCGAGCCCGTCGATCCCCTCCCAGGAGACGGGCACCCGCCACCGGGTGGCGGAGCAGGTCGCGCAGCAGCTGGGGAAGCTGGTGATCGCGGTCTCCGAGGACAGCCATCAGGTGACCCTGTTCCATGGGGACTGGCGGTACGAGCTTCAGGAGATCCACACCCTCCTCGCTCGCGTGTCCCAGGGGCTGCAGATCCTGGATCGGTACCGCCGGGAGCTGCGGGAGCTCCTCAGCGAGCTCGCGCCCCTGGAGTTCGAGCGCCGGGTGTTCCCCTCCCAAGTGGCAACGGTCCTCCAGCGTGCCCTGTACATGATGGAGCTGGAGCGGGATGTGGAGGGGACGCTCGTCGAGCTGGGCGTCCATCGGGAGCTGCCAGAGCGGCACCTCACCGCCCTCATGCGGGGGGTACGCGAGGAGATGGAGCTCCTCGTGCGGGATTTCAAGTCCGATCCCCGGCCGGCGGAGGAGATCATGGATGACCTCCTCGCCCTCCCCCCGGAGGACGTGCTGAGGCCGGATGCCGTCCTCCGCCCCCTGGGGATCACCACCGAGCAGGACCTCGAGGAGCCGATCCCATCCCGGGGGTACAGGCTCCTGTCCAAGGTCCCGCGCCTGCCCCTGTCCGTGATCGAGCGCCTGATCGAGGAGATCGGGACGGTGGACAAGGTTTACCGCGCCTCCCGTCGCCAGCTCGATCGGGTGAAGGGGATCGCCGAGGCGAGGGCGCGGGCGATCGAGTACGGGCTGAGCCGGTTCAAGAACGGGTACACGGCGACGATGGACGGGTTCTAGCACCACGGTTGCCGGTTCGCGGTGCCGTAGGGAGGAGCGAGGATGGAGGAGATGAGGCGGATCGAACGAGCGGCGAACGCGTTGGCCGAGCTGGGGAGGCCCGAGGTGGCGGTCATCCTCGGGTCGGGTCTGTCCGGGGTTTTCCCGCTCGCTGAGGAGCGAACGCTTCCGTTCACGGCCATCCCGGGGTTCCCTGTCCCGTCGGTGGCCGGGCACGCCGGGGAGGTCGCGGTGGGGACGCTCTCCGGGCGCACGGTGCTCGTCCAGCGGGGGCGCGTCCACTTCTACGAGGGGCATCCCCTGGCCGACGTCGTCCTCCCCGTGCGTGCCTACGCCCGGCTGGGGGTGGGGGCCCTCGTCCTCACCAACGCCTCGGGGGGGATCGCCCACGGCCTCGAGGCGGGGGACCTCGTCCTCCTCTCCGACCACATCAACTTCCTCGGGGAGAACCCCTTGCGTGGACCGAACTTGGATCCCGTGGGTCCCCGGTTCCCGGACATGACGGAGGTCTACGACCGGGCGCTGCGGAGGATCGCCCACGGGGTGGCGGAGGAGCTCGGGATCACCCTCAAGGAAGGGGTATACCTGGCGACCCTGGGGCCCTCCTATGAGACCCCGGCCGAGATCCGGGCGTTTCGGTCATTGGGGGCGGACCTCGTGGGGATGTCCACCGTGCCCGAGGCGATCGCCGCCCGCCACGCGGGGATGAAGGTGCTCGCCATCTCCTGCGTCACCAACCTCGCGGCGGGGGTGTCCCCCTCGCCCCTGTCCCACGACGAGGTCATCGCGACGTCCCGCCGGCGGGCGGCGGACCTGGGACGCCTCCTCAACTCGTTGGTCCCGCGCCTGTAGAGCCGCACCGAGCGCGGACCTCTGCCCTGGAGCTCCTCCCATTGGTATAATCGGACCGCGGAGTTGAGGCCCCTTATCCGGATCCGGGGCGGAAGGGGGTGAGAGAGGGAAGCACGTGCAGTACACCCAATGAGCCACCACCCAAAGGAGGGGAGTATGAGGCTCGTTTCTGTTCTGCTGCTATCTTTGTTGACGGCTGTAGGGTTGGGAAGTTGGGCCCACGATTGGACGTTCACGATCCTCCACACGAACGACACCCATTCCCAGCTCGAGAACATGGCCCGGCAGGCGACGCTCGTCGAGGAGATCCGCCTCCAGGTCCCCGACGTCCTCCTCCTCCACGCTGGGGATGCGGTGATGGGGACCCTGTACTACACGGTGCACAAGGGGGCCGCGGAGGCGTGGGTCCTGGCGAGGACGGGATTCACGGCGATGACGCTGGGGAACCACGAGTTCAACGAGGGTCCGGCGGGCCTCGCCGAACTCGCGGAGGCGGTCAGTTTCCCTCTCCTCTGCGCCAACTTCGACTTCACGGGGGAGCCGCTCCTTGCGGGGAAGATCCTCCCCTACGTGATCGTCGAAGTGGGCGGGGGGAGGGTGGGGATCATCGGTCTGACCACGGCGAGCACCGCCTGGAGTTCGAACCCCGGTCCGAACATCGTGATCGGGGATCCGATCGCCGCCGCACGACAGGCGGTGGATGAGCTGTCTGCCCTTGGCGTCAACGCGATCGTCGCCCTGACCCATCTCGGCTGGGAGGAGGACCTTGAGCTTGCGCGGTCCGTCACGGGGATCGACCTCGTCGTCGGCGGGCACTCCCATACGTTGCCGGAGCAGTATCCGACCGTGGTGGAGCGGAAGCTCATCAACATCAACACCGCCTCCTCCGAGGAGCTGCAGACCCTGTATCGCATCGGCCCGGCCTTGGCGCAGAGGATCATCGACTACCGGACGGAACACGGCCCATTCCAGGCAATCGAGGAGATCATGGAGGTGAGCGGGATCGGCTCCGTCATCTTCGCCGGGATCCGGGATCGGATCTCCGTCACGGATACGGCTCCCCCCGCGTTGGTCGTCCAAGCGGGGGAGAAAGGGCTCTACCTCGGGCGGCTAGAGGTCACGTTCGACGAGGCGGGAGTGCTCGTGGGGTGGCGTGGAGAGCTCATCCCGACCGAGGGCTTGCCGCTCGCGGGAGCGATAGCGGATCAACTCGCCGTGTTCCGGGAGCCCATGGATGCCCTGCGCGCGGAGGCGGTCGGGGAGGCGGAGATCGACCTCGACGGGGAGCGTGGCCACGTGCGGACCCGGGAGACGAACCTCGGGAACCTGATCGCGGACGCGATGCTGTGGAAGGCAGGGCCCTCCGGGGCCCAGATCGCGATCCAGAACAGCGGTGGGATCCGGGCGTCGATCCCCGCCGGGCCGATCACCCTCGGCCAGGCGATGGAAGTGCTCCCATTCGGGAACTACCTCGTCGTCCTCTCCCTCACCGGGGAGCAGATCCTCGCCGCCCTCGAGAACGGCGTCTCCCAGGTTGAGAACGTAGCGGGGCGATTCCCCCAGGTGGCCGGGCTTCGCTTCACTTGGGATCCGACCAAGCCCGCTGGGCAAAGGATCGTGATGGCGGAAGTCTGGACCGAGGCCGGGTTCCAGCCCCTTCAGGCGCGGGGGAGGTACACTGTGGTCACGAACGATTTCCTCGCTGGAGGCGGGGATGGGTACGATGTCTTCCGCGAGGCGGAGGAAACGAGGGTCCTCGGGTTCGTCGATTACGAACTCCTCGCCGACTACCTCCGGGCCCATTCCCCGGTCCGCCCTGTGGTCGAGGGACGGATCACGGAGAAGTAGAGCCAGCTTGTTGAGGGGATTCGTCTCAGCGGGGGCAGGGCGCGCCCTGCCCCCGCTGAGACGAATCCCCTCAACAAGCTGGCTCTACTTCTCCGTGATCCGTCCCTCGACCACAGGGCGGACCGGGGAATGGGCCCGGAGGTAGTCGGCGAGGAGTTCGTAATCGACGAACCCGAGGACCCTCGTTTCCTCCGCCTCGCGGAAGACATCGTACCCATCCCCGCCTCCAGCGAGGAAATCGTTCGTGACCACAGTGTACCTCCCCCGCGCCTGAAGGGGCTGGAACCCGGCCTCGGTCCAGACTTCCGCCATCACGATCCTTTGCCCAGCGGGCTTGGTCGGATCCCAAGTGAAGCGAAGCCCGGCCACCTGGGGGAATCGCCCCGCTACGTTCTCAACCTGGGAGACGCCGTTCTCGAGGGCGGCGAGGATCTGCTCCCCGGTGAGGGAGAGGACGACGAGGTAGTTCCCGAATGGGAGCACTTCCATCGCCTGGCCGAGGGTGATCGGCCCGGCGGGGATCGACGCCCGGATCCCACCGCTGTTCTGGATCGCGATCTGGGCCCCGGAGGGCCCTGCCTTCCACAGCATCGCGTCCGCGATCAGGTTCCCGAGGTTCGTCTCCCGGGTCCGCACGTGGCCACGCTCCCCGTCGAGGTCGATCTCCGCCTCCCCGACCGCCTCCGCGCGCAGGGCATCCATGGGCTCCCGGAACACGGCGAGTTGATCCGCTATCGCTCCCGCGAGCGGCAAGCCCTCGGTCGGGATGAGCTCTCCACGCCACCCCACGAGCACTCCCGCCTCGTCGAACGTGACCTCTAGCCGCCCGAGGTAGAGCCCTTTCTCCCCCGCTTGGACGACCAACGCGGGGGGAGCCGTATCCGTGACGGAGATCCGATCCCGGATCCCGGCGAAGATGACGGAGCCGATCCCGCTCACCTCCATGATCTCCTCGATTGCCTGGAATGGGCCGTGTTCCGTCCGGTAGTCGATGATCCTCTGCGCCAAGGCCGGGCCGATGCGATACAGGGTCTGCAGCTCCTCGGAGGAGGCGGTGTTGATGTTGATGAGCTTCCGCTCCACCACGGTCGGATACTGCTCCGGCAACGTATGGGAGTGCCCGCCGACGACGAGGTCGATCCCCGTGACGGACCGCGCAAGCTCAAGGTCCTCCTCCCAGCCGAGATGGGTCAGGGCGACGATCGCGTTGACGCCAAGGGCAGACAGCTCATCCACCGCCTGTCGTGCGGCGGCGATCGGATCCCCGATCACGATGTTCGGACCGGGGTTCGAACTCCAGGCGGTGCTCGCCGTGGTCAGACCGATGATCCCCACCCTCCCCCCGCCCACTTCGACGATCACGTAGGGGAGGATCTTCCCCGCAAGGAGCGGCTCCCCCGTGAAGTCGAAGTTGGCGCAGAGGAGAGGGAAACTGACCGCCTCCGCGAGTTCGGCGAGGCCCGCCGGACCCTCGTTGAACTCGTGGTTCCCCAGCGTCATCGCCGTGAATCCCGTCCTCGCCAGGACCCACGCCTCCGCGGCCCCCTTGTGCACCGTGTAGTACAGGGTCCCCATCACCGCATCCCCAGCGTGGAGGAGGAGGACGTCGGGGACCTGGAGGCGGATCTCCTCGACGAGCGTCGCCTGCCGGGCCATGTTCTCGAGCTGGGAATGGGTGTCGTTCGTGTGGAGGATCGTGAACGTCCAATCGTGGGCCCAACTTCCCAACCCTACAGCCGTCAACAAAGATAGCAGCAGAACAGAAACGAGCCTCATACTCCCCTCCTTTGGGTGGTGGCTCATTGGGTGTACTGCACGTGCTTCCCTCTCTCACCCCCTTCCGCCCCGGATCCGGATAAGGGGCCTCAACTCCGCGGTCCGATTATACCAATGGGAGGAGCTCCAGGGCAGAGGTCCGCGCTCGGTGCGGCTCTACAGGCGCGGGACCAACGAGTTGAGGAGGCGTCCCAGGTCCGCCGCCCGCCGGCGGGACGTCGCGATGACCTCGTCGTGGGACAGGGGCGAGGGGGACACCCCCGCCGCGAGGTTGGTGACGCAGGAGATGGCGAGCACCTTCATCCCCGCGTGGCGGGCGGCGATCGCCTCGGGCACGGTGGACATCCCCACGAGGTCCGCCCCCAATGACCGAAACGCCCGGATCTCGGCCGGGGTCTCATAGGAGGGCCCCAGGGTCGCCAGGTATACCCCTTCCTTGAGGGTGATCCCGAGCTCCTCCGCCACCCCGTGGGCGATCCTCCGCAGCGCCCGGTCGTAGACCTCCGTCATGTCCGGGAACCGGGGACCCACGGGATCCAAGTTCGGTCCACGCAAGGGGTTCTCCCCGAGGAAGTTGATGTGGTCGGAGAGGAGGACGAGGTCCCCCGCCTCGAGGCCGTGGGCGATCCCCCCCGAGGCGTTGGTGAGGACGAGGGCCCCCACCCCCAGCCGGGCGTAGGCACGCACGGGGAGGACGACGTCGGCCAGGGGATGCCCCTCGTAGAAGTGGACGCGCCCCCGCTGGACGAGCACCGTGCGCCCGGAGAGCGTCCCCACCGCGACCTCCCCGGCGTGCCCGGCCACCGACGGGACAGGGAACCCCGGGATGGCCGTGAACGGAAGCGTTCGCTCCTCAGCGAGCGGGAAAACCCCGGACAGACCCGACCCGAGGATGACCGCCACCTCGGGCCTCCCCAGCTCGGCCAACGCGTTCGCCGCTCGTTCGATCCGCCTCATCTCCTCCATCCTCGCTCCTCCCTACGGCACCGCGAACCGGCAACCGTGGTGCTAGAACCCGTCCATCGTCGCCGTGTACCCGTTCTTGAACCGGCTCAGCCCGTACTCGATCGCCCGCGCCCTCGCCTCGGCGATCCCCTTCACCCGATCGAGCTGGCGACGGGAGGCGCGGTAAACCTTGTCCACCGTCCCGATCTCCTCGATCAGGCGCTCGATCACGGACAGGGGCAGGCGCGGGACCTTGGACAGGAGCCTGTACCCCCGGGATGGGATCGGCTCCTCGAGGTCCTGCTCGGTGGTGATCCCCAGGGGGCGGAGGACGGCATCCGGCCTCAGCACGTCCTCCGGGGGGAGGGCGAGGAGGTCATCCATGATCTCCTCCGCCGGCCGGGGATCGGACTTGAAATCCCGCACGAGGAGCTCCATCTCCTCGCGTACCCCCCGCATGAGGGCGGTGAGGTGCCGCTCTGGCAGCTCCCGATGGACGCCCAGCTCGACGAGCGTCCCCTCCACATCCCGCTCCAGCTCCATCATGTACAGGGCACGCTGGAGGACCGTTGCCACTTGGGAGGGGAACACCCGGCGCTCGAACTCCAGGGGCGCGAGCTCGCTGAGGAGCTCCCGCAGCTCCCGGCGGTACCGATCCAGGATCTGCAGCCCCTGGGACACGCGAGCGAGGAGGGTGTGGATCTCCTGAAGCTCGTACCGCCAGTCCCCATGGAACAGGGTCACCTGATGGCTGTCCTCGGAGACCGCGATCACCAGCTTCCCCAGCTGCTGCGCGACCTGCTCCGCCACCCGGTGGCGGGTGCCCGTCTCCTGGGAGGGGATCGACGGGCTCGGCACGAGATGGGCGTTGGCGTAGAGGATCGTCTTCAGTTCCTCATCCACCACCACCGCACGGTCCATCTTCGACAGCTCGACGATCGCTTGCGGGGTGAACGGCGCATTGAGCTCGAACCCGGCGGCGATGATCGGGCTCGCCACGGATCGATCCGCAACGAGGATGAGCCCGCCCCGTCCGAGGAGCACGATGCGATCGATCGCCTCCCGCAACGGGGTACCGGGGGCCGTGCGCCGCAGGAACTCCAGCCGCGGATCCTTCTTCCCCCCCATCTCAGATCAGCCCCAGCGCCTCCATCGCTTCCCGCAACGTCGAACAGGGAACCATCTCCAACCGTACGCGCTTGGGGACGGGCCCGCTCGGCACCACCGCCCGCGCGAACCCGAGCTTGGCTACTTCCTGGAGGCGTTCCGGTCCCTTCCGCACGGGACGGAGATCCCCAGCCAAGCCGACCTCGCCCACGACGACGGTGTCAGCGGGGATGGCGCGGTTCCGCAGGCTCCCCAAGATCGCGGCACAGACCCCGAGGTCCGCCGCTGGCTCCCGCACTTCGAGCCCGCCGGCCACAGCGAGGTACACGTCCATCGCCCGGACATGCACGCCGAGGTGCTTCTCGATCACGGCCAGAAGGACTAAAGTTCTGTTCAGATCAAGGCCAGCCGTACGGCGTTGGGGGGGGCCGACCCCCCCTCCCGGAGCGACGAGGGCCTGGATCTCCACGAGGAGGGTCCGCGACCCCTCAAGCACGGGGACGATCGCCGCCCCCGGCTTGGGGGCCCGGTCCTGGGACACGAAGAAGAGCGAGGGGTTGGCCACCTCGGAGAGCCCGGCCGGGCCCATCTGGAGCACGGCGACCTCGGCCGTGGACGCGAACCGGTTCTTCGCGCAGCGCAGGAGGCGGAGCTCCCCCTCCCGCACCCCCTCGAGCTGCACCGCCACATCCACGAGGTGCTCGACCGTCTTCGGACCCGCGAACTCGCCACCCTTCGTGATGTGAGAGACGAGAAACGTGACCATGCCCAGCCCCTTGGCCAGGCGCGCCAGCTGCGCGGCGGCCTCCCTCACCTGAACGAGGCTCCCGATCTCGCCCCCATCGGGACGGGCGAGCACGGTCTGGAGGGAGTCCACGACGAGCACGGCCGGCTCCAGCCCCTTCACCGCGCGCACGATCGCCAGGAGCTCCTGCTCTGACTGGAAATAGAGGGAATCCCCCTCGATCCCGAGGCGCTCCGCCCGCAGCTTGACCTGAGCCGGGGCCTCCTCGCCCGAGACGTAGAGGACCTTCCCATAGGCGACGAGGCGGGCGGCGAGCTGGAGGAGGAGGGTGGACTTCCCCACCCCAGGCTCGCCGCCGAAGAGGACCACCGCCCCGGGGATGAGCCCTCCGAGCACGCGGTCCACCTCCGGCATCCCCGTGGTCAGCCGCTCCCCTGCAGCGCTGGGCACAGCGGCGAGGATCTGGGGAAGGCCTCCCCCCGCGGCCGTCCCCTCGTCAACCGCTCCGCCCACCTCCTCAAACGACTCCCACTGCCCGCACTGGGGACAGCGGCCCAGCCACTTTGGAGACCGGTAGCCGCACTCCCGGCAGCGGTAGGGCACCTATTCCTTCCGCACCACGATCTCCCCGTCCTGGGCCGCAGCGACGACCTGGCATCCCGCGGGGAACTCCTGGGTTAGGATCCGCTCAGCGATCGGGTCCTCCAAGAGGCGCTCGATGGCCCTCCCCATCGGGCGGGCTCCGTACTTCTCATCGTACCCACGCTCGGTGATGACCTCCCACGCCGAAGGCTCCAGGACGAGCTCGATCCCGTGCTCATCGCGGAGGCGGCTCCTCAGCCGACCAATGAACAGGTCAGCGATCTCCTTCACCTGCTCCCGGGTGAGGGAGTGGAACACGATCACATCGTCGAGCCGGTTCAGGAACTCCGGGGAGAACTCCTTGCGCACCTCCCCCATCACCCGGCTCTTCATGTCCCGATACGCTTGCTCGCTCTCGACGTCCGCGGTGGTGAACCCGACCCCGGTCCGGTCCACGATCAGCTTGCTCCCCACATTGGAGGTCATGATGAGCACGGTGTGCCGGAAGTCGACCTTGCGGCCCTGGGAATCGGTGAGGATCCCGTCGTCCATCACCTGGAGGAGGATGTTGAACACGTCGCGATGCGCCTTCTCGATCTCGTCGAACAGGACCACGGAGTAGGGCCGGCGGCGGACCGCCTCGGTGAGCTGGCCCGCCTCTTCGTACCCCACGTACCCCGGGGGGGCCCCCACGAGGCGGGACACCGCGAACCGCTCCACGTACTCCGACATGTCGATCCGGATCAGGGCGTCGTCGTCCCCGAACAGGAACCCGGCCAGGGTCCGCGCGAGCTCGGTCTTGCCCACGCCGGTGGGGCCGAGGAACAGGAATGACCCGATCGGGCGGCGAGGATCCTTCACCCCGGCGTAGGCACGACGGATGGCCCGGGCCACGCTCTTCACCGCCTCGTCCTGGCCCACGTATCGCTCGTGGATCTTCTCCTCCATCTGCACGAGCCGCGCCGTGTCCTCCTCCTGGAGGTGACGGACCGGGATCCCCGTCCACGCGGCCACGGTCGCCGCGACCTCTTCCCCCCTCACCACGGGGACCAGGGGCTCGCGCCCCACCTCCTCGAACCGCTTCAGCTCCTCGATCTTCGTCGCTCGTCGGTCGCGGAGCCGGGCGGCGAGCTCGTAGTTCTGGTCCGCCACCGCGGCCTCCTCCTCATCCTCAAGGTGGGTGATCTCGTCGAGGAGCTCCCGCGCTTCAGGAGGGAGTTCGGTCGCCGCGAGGCGGACCTTGGCCGCCGTCTCGTCGACGAGGTCGATCGCCTTGTCGGGGAGAAACTGGTCGGTGATGTAACGGTCGGAAAGCCGGGCGGCCTGCCAGAGGGCCTCGTCCGTGATCTGTACCCCGTGGTGCTCCTCGTAGCGGTGCCGGAGACCGTGGAGGATCTTCACCGTGTCCTCCACGGATGGCTCGTCCACGTACACGGTCTTGAACCGCCGCTTGAGGGCGGGGTCCTTCTCGATCGACTTCCGGTAGTCATCGGGGGTCGCGGTGCCGAGGCACTGGATCGCCCCGGACGCAAGCGGCGGCTTCAAGATCGCCGAGGCGTCGATCGCCCCCTCCGCCCCGCCGGCCCCGACCACCGTTTGGAGCTCATCGATGAACAGGATGATGTTCTCCGCGCTCATGACCTGGTTGAGGATCGTCTTCAGGCGCTGCTCGAACTCGCCGCGGTACTTCGTGCCGGCAACGATCCCCGCCATATCGAGCTCCACGATCTCCTTCTGGGCGAGGGCGGATGGCACATCGCCGGCGGCGATCTTCTGGGCGAGCCCCTCCACGATCGCCGTCTTGCCGACGCCGGATTCCCCGATGAGGGCGGGGTTGTTCTTCTTGCGCCGGCACAGGATCTCCACCACCCGCTCCAGCTCGCGGTCGCGGCCGATGACCGGGTCGAGGGTCCCACTCGCCGCTTCCTCGACCAGGTTGCGGCCGAACTCCCCGAGTTCCCCGGGGAGGCGGGCATGGCTCGTCCGCACCCGCACCCCCCCTCGCCGGCCGGGGGCGAAGTGCTCGCGGGCGGACCGGAGGTCGATCCCCTGCGCCCGTAGGATCTCCGCCGCCGTGCATTCCCCCTCACGAAGGATCCCCAACACGAGGTGTTCCGGCTCGATCGCCTCCACCCCCTCCCGTCGCGCCTCCTCGTAGGCGAGCTTCATCACCCGCCGCAGGCGCTGGGTCGGCTCGAGCTCGTCGGCGGGGACGTGGACCTTCCCCCGGCCCTTCTGGCGCTCCACGAACCGCGCGATCCGCTCGTAGGTCAGCCCCTTGGCGTCGAGGAACCGCGCCACCCGCGACCCCTCTATGCGCGCCGCGGCGAGCAAGAGGTGCTCCGTCCCCACGTAGCGGTGGCGCCAGTCCCCCGCTTCCTCCTGGGACGCGGCGAGGAGCCTCATGGAATCCTTCGAGAACTTCTCGTACATCGACGACCTCCGATTAGATTATACGGTCCGCCCTTCCCCCCTCACGGGAGAAGCGGTCCAGGGCCGCGGCCAGCCCGTGGCTGAGGAACGCCCACGCCAGTTCCCCGGCGAGATCCACCGCACCCGACAGGGCCTCCGCCTCGGCGCGGGGAGGCGGCGAGAGGACGTGCGCAGTCCAGTCCCCGCCTTGCGCCGGCCGACCGATCCCGACCCGGAGGCGGGGCACGTCGTCCGTCCCCAGCGCGGCGAGGACGGACGCCATCCCGCGGTGCGTCCCTGCCCCTCCCCGAGCCCGTAGCCGGAGGCTTCCCACTGGGAGGTCGGCCTCGTCGTAGGCGACGAGGATCTCGTGGGGAGAGAGGGAGAAGGTGCTGAGGAGCTCGCGCACGGCCTCCCCGGACCGGTTCATGTAGGTGGAGGGGCGAAGGAGAAGGCCGTTGGCCGATCGGTGGACCTCACCCCAAGGATGGACCTCCCGGCACCACCTCGCGCGCGGGATGAGCCGTTCGATTACCCAGAACCCAACATTATGCCGGCTGGCCGCGTACTCCGGTCCGACGTTCCCTAGCCCGACGACGGCCCTCAAGCCGCGGGTGGTTCGCCTCCCGCTGGTTCGGCCTCTTTGCCCTCGGCGCCCTCCTCAATCGGAACGGCCTCGGCGGCTTCCGCGGCCACCGGCGCCTCGACCTCGAGCGCCCGCCGTGCGGCCACGGTTACCACCGCGTCCTCGGGAGGAAGCAGGGGCTCGACGCCCTCGCCCCACGGGAGGTCCTTGACGAGGATCGAGTCGCCGATCCCAAGGTCCGACACATCGATCTCGATCCGCGGCGGCATCTTGGCGGGGAGGGCTTGAACTGGGATGTAGCCGTGCACCGCCTCCAGGATCCCCCCGTCCTTGATCCCGCGGGCCGTGCCCACGAAGCGCACGGGGACATCCATCTGGAGGGGGCGTTCCGGATCCGCGACGTAGAGGTCGACGTGCAGGAACCGCTCTGTGATCGGATGGACCTGGATCTCCTTGAGGAAGACGTGATAGGTCTCCCTCCCATCTACCTTCACTTCGACCGGGGTCGAGCGCGTCACGTGGTCGAAAAGGTGAAGGAGCTCCTTCTCCGGGATCGCGACGTGCAACGAAGCCACGTGAGCACCGTACAGGACGGCTGGAACTTGCCCTTGACGGCGGAGAGCCCCCGCCTTCCCGGTGGGCCGCCGCGCTGCATTCACCATCATCCCGATCCTCCTCCGCCTACAGCGACAAGTACGCCAAGAGGTCGGTCATCGACTCGTGGCGGTAGATTCGGCGAATCGCGTCCGCGAAGAACTCGGCCACCGAGACGATCTCGATCTGGGGGGCCGCCCGGACCTCGTCGCGGTGGGCAATGGTATCGGTCACCAACACCCTCTGCAACCACGGAGTATCGAGGGTCTCCAGCGCGCCCGGTGTGAACACACCGTGGGTACAGGCGGCGAAGACCCGGGTCGCCCCCTCTCTCACCACCTCTTCCGCCGCGGTGATGAGGGTCCGGCCGCTCGCCAGGATGTCGTCCACGAGGAGCACGTCGCGGCCCGACACCGTTCCGATCACGTCTTTGACCACCACCTCTTTTCTCGCCTCGTCGCGCTGCATCACGACGAGGGCCAGCGGGAGCTCCCCGCTGCCGTGGACGAGCTCGCCCAGGCGTTTGGCCATCCGCCGTGCCCGCCACACCCCCCCGATGTCCGGAGAGGCCACGGTGAGGTTCTCCAGCCACTCCGGATGCTGGTCGTAGATGTACTTGGCGAGCATTCGGTCCGACCGCAGGTGATCGAGGGGCACCTTGAAGAAGCCCTGGATCTGCCCAGCGTGGAGGTCCATCGTCAGCACCCGGTCCACCCCTGCCGCCTCGAGGAGGTCCGCCACCAGGCGGGCCGAAATGGGGACCCGCCCCATCATCTTCCGGTCCTGGCGGGCGTAGCCGAGGTAGGGGATCACAGCACAGATCTCCCGGCACGCGGCCCGCCGCAGGGCATCCACGAGGATGAGGAGCTCCATCAGATGATCGTTCACCGGCGGGGAAGTCGGTTGGATGACGAATACGTGCTTCCCGCGCACCGTCTGTTGGACCTGCACGCGCACCTCTCCGTCCGGGAACCGACCAGGAGCGTAGGAGGTCCCGTTCCCGCATCGCGCATCGGCCTCGCACAGCTCGACCCCGAGGATCTCCCCGATGCGTTGGGCCAACGGCAGGTTCGCGCTTCCCGAAAGGATCCGCAGCTCGTCGAACCCCTCTCCTCTAGGCATGCTCCTCCCCTTCCCCCGTTCGTTGCGCCCAGTCCGGCTTCACGACCTCGGGGGCCCGCTCCAGGGCCAGCGCGTACGGGGAAACGTCGTGCGTGATCACCGATCCCGCCCCCACCACGGCCCCTTCCCCGATCCGGATGGGCGCGATCAAGGACGCGTTGCTGCCGACGAACGCGCCCTCGCCAATCTCGGTGCGGAACTTCTCCTTCTTTCCCGGCTGGAAGTTGCAGGTGATGGCGCCGGCCCCGATGTTCGCCCCGGCCCCGACGTCGGCATCGCCGATGTAGGCGAGGTGACCGGCCTTCACCCCCTCTCCGAGGGTGGATGCCTTGATCTCGACGAAGTTCCCGACCCTCGCTCCCCTTCCGATGCGCGACCCCGGCCGGAGGTGGGCGTAGGGGCCCACGCTCGCCTCCGGCCCCACCTCTGCCCCCTCGATGGCCGAGTACCATACCCGTGCCCCGTCGCCGATCCGCGCATCGATGAGATAGGCTCCGGGACCGATCATGCACCCGGCGCCGACCGCGGTCCGCCCGAGGAGGTGGGTACCGGGGTGGAGGACCGTGTCCTCGCCCACCGTGGCATCGAGGGACGGATAGACCGCGGCCGGATCCACCACCGTGACCCCGCCGCACATCCACGCGGCGAGGATCCGTTGTCGGAGGAGCTGCTCGAACCGGGCGAGGTCAGCGCGGTCGTTCACCCCCCCGAGGTCGTCCGCGCAGGGCCAGAGGAGGGCGGCAGCCTTCCCGTCCGCGGAGAAGTGCGCCACGAGGTCGGTGAGGTAGAACTCGCCCTTCGCGTTGGCGGTGGTGAGCCCGGCGAGCGCCTCCCACACCTCAGGGGAATTGTTCAGGCACCAGATCCCGGAGTTGAGTTCGCGGATCGACAGTTCTTCGGGGGAGGAATCGCCCGCCTCCACGATCCGGAGCGGCTTCCCATCCTCCCCCCGCACGACGCGGCCGTAGGGGCGAGGGTCAGCCGGCTCCATCGTGAGGAAGGAGACCATGGCGTCGCGCTCCTGGTGGAACTGGATGAGGGCGCGCAGGGCGTCGGGAGGGACAAGGGGGACGTCGCCGGGGAGGACGAGGAACGTGCCCGAGCTCACCGCCCCCCGCGCCGCGAGAACGGCGTGGCCCGTGCCGCGGGGCTCCCCTTGGTCCACGAACGCGACCCCTCGTTCCGCGAACGTGGCCCGCACCACGTCCCTACCGTGGCCCACCACGACCACGACCCGCCGCGGCGAAAGGGAGAAGGAGGTACGGAGCACGTGTTCAAGGAGGGGAAGGCCGCACAGCGGGTGGAGGACCTTGGGGCGGCGGGAGCACATCCGCGTCCCCTTCCCCGCCGCCAGGATCACGATATCGAGCGAGTCGTCCATCGATCGCTTCGACTATACCCTCCCCGCGCTTCTCCTGCAAAGAACGGAACGGGGTGGAGAGCGAACTCCCCCTGACCAGGGGACGATCCCCGGCCGACGTCCGGCGACCCTACTCCGCTTCTCGACGGAGCTGCGCGATCCAGTCACCGTTCTCGTCGGAATTAGGTCTCCCGGGGGACGACCCGCCCGGGGCGTCGGGGCCGCTGGCCCACAGCCCAGCGTCGTTCACCCCCGCTGCGGTCGCCCCCCGGTACCACGCCGCCATGCCCCGGCCCACGTTCGGGATCGGGGGGACCTGTCCTAGGCGGCCCGCGTAGGACAGGCCGTCCACCACTTGCCTGGCATGGGGACCTCCGTGTCGGTCCCGTCCCGGAACCCGCGCCCGACGTCCCTCGCCAGCCGAGGGGAGCAGACCCCCTTCCGTACTGCAGCGGGGGTTCCCAGTCCACGCGCCGCCCCTCCCCGCAGGCGCCGACGACGGCCTGTGGTTGCGCTAGCGGCCTTCCCCCCTATACTTCCCGTCCGATGGCCATGCGCATCTTCTCCGGGATCCAGCCAACGGGGGAGCTCCACATCGGGAACTACTTCGGGGCGATTCAGCGCTGGGTTGAGCTCCAGCACGGGAACGACACGATCTACAGCATCGTCGACTACCACGCCCTCACGAACGAGGACACAGTGCCCGCCGAGCTCCGCACCGCGCGGCGGGAGCTCGCGCTGGATCTCCTGGCGTGCGGGATCAACCCCGAACGCTCGATCCTCTATCTGCAGTCCGATGTCCCGGAGCACGCGGAGCTGTGTTGGATCCTGGGCTGTGTGGCCTCCTACGGCGACCTGACGCGGATGACCCAGTTCAAGGAGAAGGCCGCCCGCCAGGAGTTCGTCAACGGCGGCCTGTTCTACTATCCGGTCCTCCAGGCGGCGGACATCCTCCTCTACAAGGCCGACCACGTCCCGGTGGGCGAGGACCAGGTCCAGCATTTGGAGGAGGCGCGGCGGATCGCGCGGCGGTTCAACTCCCGGTTCGGGGAGACGTTCCCCGAGCCGGAGCCGATCCTCGGAGAGGGAGCGCGGATCATGTCGCTCGCGGATCCGGAGCGGAAGATGAGCAAGTCGGCTGGGCCGGAGCACTACATCGGCCTCATGGAGCCAGAGGAGAGCATCCGCAGGAAGGTGCGGTCGGCGGTGACCGACGTCGGCCTCACCCCGAGCCAGGAGATGAGCCCTGGGGTCGCGAACCTGTTCGCGTTGCTCGAGCTCGTGGCCCCGAGGGAGGTCGTAGAAGGCTTCCGGCGCGACCACGCGGCGGGGAAACTCCTCTACCGCGACCTCAAGGAGGCGCTTTTCACCCACCTCATGGCCGCCCTGCGCCCGGTCCGGGAGCGTCGGGCGAAGCTCGTTTCCCGCGGAGACGTGGACGAGGTCCTCGCCCACGGTGCGGAGCGGGCGCGGGCGATCGCCCGGGAGACGATGCGCGAGGTCCGTGCCCGGGTAGGACTCGACTAGCCTCGAAGCTCGGTGGGGACGAACTCCTGAAGCTCGGGGAGGAGGCTGCGCAGCTTCTCCGCTGACAGGGTGAACTGTCCCCGCCACGTCTCATCCACCAATCGCTTTCCCTCGGGAGCGAAGAACGGCTGCAGCGCGTAGCGTCGGGCGCCGCGGATCTCGTTGGCAATCGCGATCATATCGTCGGGGGCGAGCCCGGGGGCGACCGTGGTGCGAAACTCGTAGTCCGGGGCGTGGTCGCGGATGAGAGCGATCGACTCCCGAACCCGCAGGACGATGTCGGAGACAAGCTCCGACGCTACAGGGTCCGGGGAGAGGAGGCCTGTGAACTCGCGGTACCGGGCGAAGGGAGCCTTCAGGTCGAGGGCCACGTAGTCCACGAGCCTGTCCTCCAACAGCGAGCGCAGGACGCCGGGATGGGTCCCGTTCGTGTCGAGCTTGACGAGGAACCCGAGCTCCTTGAGTCTCCGCACGAAGGCGACGAGATCGCGGTGGAGGGTCGGTTCGCCCCCGGTGACGACGACCCCGTCGAGGAACCCCACCCTCTCCTGCAGCCGAGCGACCACTGCCTCAGCCGGAAGCCGCGGGAGGTCCGCGCCAAGCTCGGGCAGAACGAGCTCAGCGTTGTAGCAGTACGGACAGCGCAGGTTGCACCCCACCGTCCACACCGCTGCCGCCACCTTCCCCGGGTAGTCGAGGAGGGAGAGGGGCTGGAGATGGGCGACCTCCATCCGCTACTCGGTGCGGCCGTCGTCGAGGGTGGGGCGGAACACCTTTCGATCCGCGAACTCCGCCTGTTTCCCCGCGTTCCACTGCTCCACCGGACGCAGGTACCCCACCACGCGCGAGTAGACTTCGGCCTGTACCCGCTCCGCCTCCGGGATGACTGTGCCATCCTCGAGAATCAGATTCCTTTGTTCATCCTCACGGTATGTGGACACAAACGCCTCCTTTGGCCTTCTGATGGCGCGCGATGATCTCCTCGTCGCACTTGGGGCAGTAGCGGTTCTCCCCGCGAAGGTACCCATGCTGGGGGCACACGGAGAACGTCGGGGTGAGGGTGAGGTAGGGGATGCGGAAGTTCGCGAAGATCTTCGCCACGAGCGATTTCACGGCCTCGGGCGAAGGGAGACGTTCCCCGAGCCAAGCGTGGAACACGGTCCCCCCCGTGTACAGGGTCTGAAGCCCTTCCTGTAGCTTCAAAGCGCAAAACAGGTCGTCGGTGAAGTCCACCGGGAGCTGGGACGAGTTCGTGTAGTAGGGGGCAGCCCCCTTCTCCCGCACGGCGCGCCCGTTGGCGACCCGGATCCCAGGGTAGCGTTCCCGGTCGAGCATCGCCAACCGATAGGCCGTCCCCTCGGCGGGGGTCGCCTCGAGGTTCCACAGGTGTCCAGTCGCCTCTTGGAACCGCACAAGGGTCTCGCGCATGAACTCGAGCGTACGGCGGGCGAACCGGATCCCCTCCTCGTGGGCGAGGTCGACCCCGAGGAGGTTGAGGGCCGCTTCGTTCATCCCGACCACGCCGATCGTGGAGAAGTGGTTCGCCCAGTACTCGCCTCTCCCCTCCCGGACCGAGGACAGGTAGAACTTGGAGTACGGGTACAACCCCTGCTCGGTGAGGCGCTCCAGGAGCTTGCGCTTGATGATGAGCGACCGTCCCGCGATCTGCATCAGCGAATGGAGCCGCTCGAAGAACTCCTCCTCGCTCTTCGCGAGGAACGCGAGCCGCGGCAGGTTCAACGTCACGACCCCGATCGAGCCGGTGAGGGGGTTCGACCCGAAGAGGCCCCCGCCCCGGCGCCGGAGCTCCCGCACGTCGAGCCGGAGACGACAGCACATGCTGCGCGCGTCCTCCGGCATCATGTCCGAGGAGAGGAAGTTCGCGAAGTAGGGGATCCCATACTTCGCCGTCATCTCCCACAGCGGGGCGAGGTCCGGGTCATCCCACGGGAAGTCGCCCGTCACGTTGTAGGTGGGGATGG